>NZ_JAVFXA010000109.1:0-533 GCF_040981195.1 Kocuria oxytropis
GGCGAGGGTGGCGTGCCGCGTGCTCGAAGACGATCTCCACGACGCGCCGCACCTCGGCGGCGGGCGCCTGGATGCCCTCGATCCCGGCGGTCAGGGCGCCCACGCCGTCCGGGACGTACTCGACGTCGAGGACGGGGGTGGCCCCGGCGACGGACTCGCCGTACGGGAGCCTGCTCAGGCGTCCCCCGTAGAACTGCTCGTTGAGGTGGCGGAAGACCTGCTCGTCCATGGACCGGTACACGGTCCGCAGCGTCCGCTCCGGCACCACGCGGGAGAGGGCGTCGAAGGCGCTGTCCACCTCGACCACCGGCTGGGCGCCCGGGGCGGGGACCGCAGTGGGCGCCACCGTGAACGGCTGCGGCCGGCCCAGGTGCGGGTCCCCGAACCCGATGACCTGCCGGCACCGGGTCAGCGCCGGCAGCACCGCCGCGAGCGGGGAGCTCTCGGCGTCCAGCACCACCACGGCGTCGAAGTCGTGGTCCTCGGGCAGCGCCGCGGAGAGCACCAGGGGGCTGGCCGTCCAGACGGGCACC
>NZ_JAVFXA010000110.1:0-532 GCF_040981195.1 Kocuria oxytropis
CCGCCGGCGAGCGCTGGGACCCCGAGCTGCTGCGCGAGGGCGACCGCCGCAACGTCGCGGACCAGTACCGCTACTGGCGCATGGACGCGATCATCGCGGACCTGGACTCCAGGCGCCACGCCTTCCACGTGGCGGTGGAGAACTGGGAGCACGACTTCAACATCGGCTCCGTGGTGCGCACCGCCAACGCGTTCCTGGCTCGTGAGGTGCACATCATCGGACGACGCCGCTGGAACCGCCGCGGAGCCATGGTCACGGACCGCTACCAGCACGTGCGCCACCACGCGAGTGTCGCGGAGTTCACGGCCTGGGCACGCGGCGAGGGACTCGCGGTGCTCGCGATCGACAACGTCCCCGGTTCCCAGCTGCTCGAGACGTTCGAGCTGCCCGAACGCTGCGTCCTGGTGTTCGGTCAGGAGGGCCCGGGGGTCTCCGAGGAGCTCGTCGCGGAGGCGGACGCGGTGCTGGCCATCGAGCAGTGCGGCTCCACCCGCTCCATCAACGCCGGAGCGGCCGCCGCCGTGACCATGCA
>NZ_JAVFXA010000111.1:0-528 GCF_040981195.1 Kocuria oxytropis
TTGTTTTGATAGGTAATCAATGAAGTCGTGCTTGAATGCCTTGAAAGAATATTTCTTTTCAATTTCTCAAATTTTGGAATCATCATATGCTTGTTTCAACAATGATGTCGGGAAGAAATCTTCCTTGTCTTCCAATGCTTTTTTGAATTCGAAGTTTCTGTCGATGATGTCTTCAACCATCGAATTGTTTGCAATTTTCTTTGATTCAATTCATTCAAAATGCTCTTTTGTCAACGAGAATTTCGTATTTCTGATACCATCTTTGATAAACACCGCTTGATACGCATTTATAGCCTCTCTGGCAAGCATTTGAAGCGAAGCTTGGTTTTCTATCAATTCTTCAATTTCCGACGTTGTAAACGAATATTTCCCGTCCTTGTTCAACATCATGTTTACATAGATAATTCTTTTCGCCAACGCATCATCGAAGTCGTAGAATGAAACGTTTTTGTTTGTCAACGCATAAATCGTCGAGCTGTTGATAACTTGCTCTTGATTAACATTCTTTCCTTCAATTTCTTGGAATTT
>NZ_JAVFXA010000112.1:0-527 GCF_040981195.1 Kocuria oxytropis
GGTCCGATGATCTCGAAGAGCCACTTCGACCGGGTCCTGGAGCACCTCGAGCGAGCCCAGGCAGACGGAGCGAAGGCCGCCGTCGGCGGCGGCGCGCTGGACGGGCCGGGCTTCTTCGTGGCGCCCACGGTCCTGGTGGACGTTCCGCAGGGCGCGGCCTGCTCGCTGGAGGAGATCTTCGGCCCCGTCGTGACCGTCGAGACGTTCACCGACGAGGAGGACGCGGTGACCCGGGCCAACGAGGTGCCGTTCGGACTCTCGGCCTCGGTGTGGACGCTCAACGCCCAGCGCAGCCATGACATCGCCTCACGTCTGGACGCCGGCACCGTGTGGGTCAACTCGCACCTGGTGCTGGCCACGGAAATGCCCTGGGGTGGCTTCAAGGGCTCCGGATACGGCCGGGACCTGTCGGCCTACGCCTTGGACGACTACTCCCGGACCAAGCACGTCATGCACCACACGGGACGCTAGAACGCCTCCACCGGCCGTGGGCCACCGCCATGAATGCTCTTGCCGACCTCTCACGG
>NZ_JAVFXA010000113.1:0-527 GCF_040981195.1 Kocuria oxytropis
CCCCTTGACGAGGATTGACCCATGTCCACGGACACGACCTTCAGCATGCTCACCCGGTTCCGGAACCGCCTCGCGACCCCGCGGTGGCACGCCTGGTCGAGATCCCCGCGCGGACTGCTCGCCGGCTTCGTCCTGGTGCACCTCGTGTTCCTGGGATTCGCCCTGTCCCTGTCCCTGTCCGGCGCCGCCTTCAGCGACACCTACATCTACCGCGCGTGGGCCGAGGCCGGCTTCGACGAGCAGAACCTGAACGGGGAGCCCACCCCCTGGGTCTATCCGGTGCTGGCGCTGGTGCCCGTCGCGCTGGCCGGCACGGCCGGCCCGGGGCCGTTCTTCTTCCTGTGGGTCCTGATGATCACCGTGCTCAACGGCTGGGCCGTGGGGAAGCTGACGGACTGGGGACGCGCCCGGCACGCCGTTCCCGCCGCGTGGTGGTGGCTGGGCTTCGTCTTCCTCATGGGGTGGCTGGGCTTCGCCCGCGTCGACGGGCTCACGGCCCCCCTGGTGCTCGTCGCCCTGGTCTACGG
>NZ_JAVFXA010000114.1:0-527 GCF_040981195.1 Kocuria oxytropis
CGTCCTGCTGGGACTCGGGGCGGTCGTGCTGGTTCCCGTGGCATGGCTGGCCGGGCGCCGGCTGGCCCCCGGGCGGCTGCTGGCCGTCGTGGGGGCCGCCCAGCTGGGCCTGCACGAGGCGTTCACCGCCCTCGCGGCGCCTCCGGCCTGCTCCGGCCACGGCCACCACGCGGGCCCCGTCGTCGAGCCGCCCCGTCTGCCGCAGGCCGTCCCCGAAGCCGCGCACCACGACCTGGCCGGCTCCGGGCCGGCCATGCTGGGCGGGCACGTCCTCGCGGCGGTGCTCACCGCGCTCGTGCTCTCCCGGGCCGAGGCCGGCCTGTGGTGGGCCCTGGAGTGGCTGCGGCCCCTGGTCACCGTGCCGGCCCCGCCGCGGCGCCCTCCGCTCGTGCCGCGACCGGCGCCGCCGGCACCGCGGGGTCCCGTGCCGACCCGGCGGGGAGCGCGGCCGGACCGGGAGCGCGGACCCCCGGCGGCGACGGCCCCGTGGAGCCCGCCGGGCGGGAATCCCGGCGGGTCCTCGACGG
>NZ_JAVFXA010000019.1:0-52438 GCF_040981195.1 Kocuria oxytropis
GCGCTGGACCTGCACCACCCGGAGCTGGCGGCGGAGTCCCCGCAGCAGTCCCCGGTCGACGACGGCGCCATGGCCACGCGGAAGGGCTGAGCATGAAACTCTCCATCAAACTGTTCATCATCCTGGGTCTCTTCAGCGTCCTGGTCGGCGTGGTCTACGGCTTCATGACCCGCTTCGACGAGCTCGTCGGGTTCCCGGCCCTGCTCGCGGTCGGCGCCATGTCGTTCATGCTCGCGGTCTACCTGTGGCTCGTGAACCGCAACACCGGTGGCGTCCTGCCGGAGGACAAGCTGGACGGGGAGATCGTCGAGTCGGCCGGCGAGTACGGTCACTTCTCCCCGTGGAGCTGGTGGCCCCTCCTGCTGGGCACCGGCTGCGCCCTGGCGTTCACCGCCCTGGCCATGGGCTGGTGGATCCTCGGCCTCGCCGCCCCGCTGGCGGTGCTCGGCCTGGTGGGCCTCATCTTCGAGTACTCCCGCGGCGACCACGCCCACTGACACGGACGGCCCCGCGCCGACCCCTGGGAAGGCCCCGGACACCCCTGGTGTCCGGGGCCTTTCCCGTGCCGCTCGGCCGCCACGACGCGCCCTCCGGACCGGCCCCGTACACCCACCGTCGTGCCCGTTCGCGTCATCGCCGTACGCGGAGCCCTCCTCGTGCCGCGGACTGCGGTGGATGACGTCCCGGGCCGCGGTCCGCGCGCAGCCGGTGGATCGAGCGCCACAGCAGCGCCCGAGCCGCCACCCCCACCGTCGACCAGAGGCAACAGGGCGCCTGTGCAAAAAGCCGAATTCGGACGGCATCCTCCTGTCTGCCGGTCCGGGGCCGCGCCCAGGCTGCTGTCCGGCCGAGCGGGTCACCACCGCCGCCCCGGCATCGTCTGCGCGCAGGGCCGCTGCCACCATGGCGGTCGGGACGTGTTGTCCACGGACAGCCCCTTGGGTCCGGACTCCGCCGTGGTCCTCGAGGATGCGACAGGTCCAGCAAGCGGTCTGTCGATGCCGTCCGAATACTGACCCTCGGGCGCCGGGCGGATTCAACGGCGCTGAGGGGTCAATATTCGCTCGGCGTTGACACGGTCGATGTGGTGGCCGTGGAGGGGCAGGCGGGACGGTACGTCGAGATCGTCATCCTCGTGGCCAGTCGCGTGGCGCTGGACCACGCAGCACTGAACCCTTGGTCGGACGACGACTCCCACGGAGCAACGGGTCACGCAGTTCGGTCGAGGTCCGCTCCTGGATCCGTGGACGGGCCCCGGCGCGTCGCCGAAACCACCGGGGAGGGCGTCGATGCCTTCTGGATCCTTGGCGTCGCGTGCCGGATGGATTCGATCAGGGGCCGGTATTCGCTCGGCGTTCGCAGTAGGACCGGGGGCGGGTCGCAGGAGGCGCTGGAGGGGCCACTGGAGGGCCTGATGGTCCGGGCAGACGCGTGCGTGTTCCTGGCGAGCCAGAGGGGCAGGAAACGGGGCGAGAGGTGCTCTCCCGGGCGCCGGGAGTCGACCGCGGACCGGGTGAGGCGGATCCGCTACGGAGGAGAACCCCGGATCCGGATGTGACGGGGCCCCGAGAGGAACAGTCCTCTCGGGGCCCCGTCACGCGTGTCCGGCGGTCAGCGCACGAGCTCCCGGTCCTGGGAACCCGTGGTGAGGGCGTCGGCCTCGTGGTGGTGGTGCGCCGCCTGGAGCTCCGCGGGCGTCACCGGTGCGACCCGGTCCTCGAAGAAGAAGCGGCTGATCCGCTCCCGGGTCTTCTCCGCACGGGTGATCTTGCCCTTGGCGTTCGGCTGCGCCGGCTCGACCTGGTAGTCGGGCATGTTGACCAGCCGGTAGCGCTTGAACTCGTCCAGCGGCTCGTGCACCTCGATGAACTCGCCGTGGGGGAGCTGCTGGACCCGTCCGGTCTCACGCCCGTGCAGGACGATCTCCCGGTCCTTGCGCTGCAGCGCGAGGCAGATCCGGCGGGTGATCATGAACGCCAGGATCGGCCCGAGGAAGTACAGGGCGCGCAGCCAGTACAGGACGTCGTTCACGGCCAGCCGGAAGTGCGTGGCGATGAGGTCACCGCTGGCGGCCACGAGCATGACCGTGTAGAACGTCACGCCGGCGGCGCCCATGGCCGTGCGGAACGGCGCGTTCCGGGGACGGTCGAGGATGTGGTGCTCCCGGTCGTCCTTGGTCACCCAGCGCTCGATCCACGGCCACGCGGCCATCAGGCCGAAGAGCACCGCGAGCGGCGCCATGGGCAGCAGCACGTTCATCGGGATCGACATTCCCCAGAACGTCCACTCCCAGTTGAACGGCCAGGTGCCGGGCATCAGGCGCACGGCGCCGTCGGTGAAGCCCATGTACCAGTCGGGCTGGGACCCGGCCTGGACCGGCGAGGGGTCGTACGGGCCGTAGTTCCAGATGGCGTTGATGGTGGTGGTTCCCGCCATCAGGGCCATGATGCCGAACACGATGAAGAAGAACCCGCCGGCCTTGGCCGCGTAGATCGGACCCACGGGGAAGCCGACGACGTTGTTCTCGGTGCGACCCGGGCCGGGGAACTGGGTGTGCTTGTGCACCACGACCATGAACAGGTGCACCACGATCAGCATCAGGATGATCGCCGGGATGACGAGCACGTGGAGGATGTAGAGCCGCGCGATGATGTCGTGGCCGGGGAACTCCCCGCCGAAGAGGAACATCGACAGGTACGCGCCCACGATCGGCAGGGCCTTGAGGATCGCGTCCGCGATGCGCAGGCCGTTGCCGGAGAGCACGTCGTCGGGCAGCGAGTAGCCGGTGAAGCCGGCGACGATCGCGAGCAGGAACAGCGCGACACCGACGAGCCAGTTGAGCTCGCGCGGCCGGCGGAACGCGCCGGTGAAGAACACGCGCAGCATGTGCACGGACACGGCGGCGGCGAAGACCAGCGCCGACCAGTGGTGGATCTGGCGCAGGAAGAGCCCGCCGCGGATGTCGAAGGAGATGTCGAGGGACGACGCGTAGGCCGCGGACATCTCCACGCCCTGCATCGGGACGTAGGAGCCCTCGTACTCCAGGGCCGCCATCGACGGCTCGAACCAGAGGGCGAGGAACGTGCCCGAGAGCAGGAGGATGACGAAGGTGTACAGCGCCACCTCGCCGAACATGAAGGACCAGTGGTCCGGGAAGATCTTCCGGCCGAACTCCTTGACGATCGGCGACATGCCCACGCGGGTGTCGACGAAGTTCGCGATCCGGCCGGTGCCCGTCTGGGGCTTGTACTCGTAATCAGTGGACGTGGACATCAGTTCGCCTCACCCTGCATCTCCTCGACATGGGTACCGCGCTGCGAGTAGGTCGGACCGACCGGCTCCTGGAAATCGCTGCGGGCCACGAGGTAGCCCTCGTCGTCCACGGTGATCGGCAGCTGGGGAAGGGGCCGGGCGGCCGGCCCGAAGATGACCTCGCACTCGTTGGCGAGATCGAACGTGGACTGGTGGCACGGGCACAGCAGGTGGTGCGTCTGCTGCTCGTAGAGCGCGACCGGGCAGCCGACGTGCGTGCAGACCTTCGAGTAGGCGAAGATGCCGTCGACGTTCCAGTCGGCCTTCTCGGGGGACACGTTGACCGTCTCCGGGTCCAGGCGCATGAGCAGGACCACGGCCTTGGCCTTCTCGTCGAGATAGCCCTCGTTGTGCCCGATCGAGTTCAGGTTCTCGGGGACCACGTGGAAGGTGGACCCGAGGGTGACGTCCGAGGCCTTGATGGGCGTGCCGGAGGGGTCGCGCACCAGGCGGATCCCCTCGTCCCACAGGGTCTCCTTGAGGACGTCGAGGTTCGTCGGACCGAGGTCCCGGAGGAGGCCGACGAACGGCAGGGGAGCGAGCACCGCCGCACCGATGAGGGTGTTGCGCAGCAGCGGACGGCGCTTGATCCCCGACTCGTCGTAGATGGTGGTGAGGATGCTCTGTGCCTCGGCGCGCTGCTCCTCGGTCCGCACCGCGTGCCGGCTCTCGACCAGCTCGTGGTCCGGCATGAGGGTGCGGGCCCAGTGCACGACGCCGAGGCCGATCCCGAACATGCCGAGGGCCACGCCCAGGCCGAGGAGCAGGTTCTGCAGCTGCAGGGCCTGCGTGGGCGCGGTGTTCGTGACGTCGTAAATCGGACCCTCGACGCGGATGCCGAAGTAGCCCACGAAGAACAGGATCGATCCGACGATCGAGAGCAGGAACAGCAGCACGACCTGCCGTTCGGCGCGCTTGGCGGCGGAGGAGTCGACGTCCGTCAGGCGGGGGCTGTGCGGGGGCAGTCCGGGGTCGGGGAAACGCTCCATTGCCGTGGTGCCCGTGGTGGCAACGGTTCCCGACTGGTGGGGAGTGCCGTCACTGTGGCTTCCCATGTGGTCCCTCATTCTTCTCTTGGTGCAGTTGATCGTAGCTTCGGGGTCCGACATCCGCTGCCGGCGTGCGGCGTCAGGCGGAACGCGAGGTGAGCCAGACGGTGAACCCGATGATGACGGCGAGTCCGATGGTCCAGACGAACAGTCCCTCCGACACGGGGCCGAGGGCGCCGAGTCCGAAGCCACCGGGGTTCGGGCTGTCCTCGAGGGTCTTCAGATAGGTGATGACGTCGCGCTTCTCCTCGGGGGTGATGTTCGCGTCGTTGAAGACGGGCATGTTCTGCGGGCCGGTCTGCATGGCCTCATAGATGTGCTTCTCCTCGACGTCCATCACCGAGGGGGCGTACTTCCCGCGGGTCAGCGCGCCACCGGCACCGGCGGCGTTGTGGCACATGGCGCAGTTCGCGAGGAAGACCTTCGCCCCGTTGGCGGCGTTGCCCTGGGTGACGTCCAGGTACTGCTCCTCCGGAATGCCGGGGCCGGGGCCGAACGTGGCCACGTAGGCGGCGAACTGACGGACCTCTTCGTCGCTGAACTGGACCGCCTTGTCCGCGGCCTGCGGGCCGTTGGCCTGCATGGGCATGCGGCCCGTGCCGACCTGGAAGTCGACCGCGGCGGCACCGACGCCGATGAGCGAGGGACCGGACGGGGTCCCGGCGCCGTCGAGACCGTGGCAGGTCGAGCAGTTCGCGATGAACAGCTTCTCGCCCTCCTCGATGTCCTGCGCCGTGTAGGACTCGGTCTGTGCCTTGGCCTCGTTGGTGGTGGTGGCGACTGCGTAGAGCCCACCGCTGAGGAGCAGGGCCAGGACCATCAGTACGAGGACTGCGAGAGGGTGGCGCCGCTGCTGCGAAAGTGCCTTCACGTCAAACGTTCCTTTAACTCGGTGTTGGTTTGCTTGGTGCGTCCCCGGGGACGGCGCGTCCTACTTGAGGAAGTAGACCACCAGGAACAGCACGATCCAGACGACGTCCACGAAGTGCCAGTAGTAGGACACGACGATCGCGGAGGTGGCCTCGAAGTGCCCGAAGCGCTTGGCGATGAAGGCCCGGCCCATGATGAACAGGAACGCGATCAGGCCACCGGTCACGTGCAGCGCGTGGAAGCCCGTGGTGATGTAGAAGGCGGAGCCGTAGGAGTTCGCCGGGATGCTGATGCCGTGGGCGACCAGCTCCGCGTACTCGAAGGACTGCACCGCCACGAAGACCGCACCCATGATGAAGGTCAGGGCGAACCACTCGATCATTCCCCACCGGCGGAGATCGAGGACGCCGCCGGTGCGGCGGGGCTGGAGCCGCTCGGCGGCGAACACGCCGAACTGGCAGGTCACGGAGCTCAGCACCAGCACGATGGTGTTGGCGAGGGCCAGGGGGATGTTCAGCTTGGCGGACTCCTCCGCCCACAGCTCCGGTGCGGTGGAGCGCAGGGTGAAGTACATGGCAAAGAGGCCGGCGAAGAACATCACCTCGGAGGAGAGCCACACGATGGTGCCCACTGAGGTCAGGTTGGGCCGATTGATCGACCCGCCTACCGGCTTGGCTGGGGTATGGGTTGCAGTCGTCACAGAGACATTATGTCGCCAAAACTCCCGGTGGACCAACCAGGAGCAGGTCGGGCGGTTCGCGTGTCCGACCGCCCGCCGCCGTCCGCGGCGGGGCGGTCCGGCGCGCCCGCGGCACCGGGGCCTGCAGTGCCGCCGCCGAGGGAGCCTCCGGCCCCCGACTGTGAACCCTGTCACACGACCTCGGTGCGCACGCTCCTAGTGTGGCAGGGGCCCGCTCCGGGCCGCCCGGCGGCGGACGATACGATCGGGAGCGTGAACACGACGACACCGACGACCGCACCGACCTCCGAGTGGCCGGACCTGATCACCGCGCTGATCTCCCGGACCGACCTGACCCGCGACCAGGCCTTCTGGGCCATGGACACGATCATGTCGGGGGAGGTCTCCGACGTCGTGATCGCGGGTTTCCTGGTCGCCCTGCGGGCGAAGGGGGAGACGGTCGAGGAGCTGACCGGTCTCGCCGACGCCATGGTCGGCAACGCGCGGCCCGTCGACATCCCCGGCCCGGCCCTCGACATCGTCGGCACCGGCGGCGACCGGCTCTCCAGCGTCAACATCTCCACGATGTCGGCCCTCGTGTGCGCGGGCGCCGGGGCGAAGGTCGTGAAGCACGGCAACCGCGCGTCGTCGTCGAAGTCGGGCTCCGCCGACGTCCTGGAGGCGCTCGGGGTCCGGCTGGACCAGCCGGTCGAGATGGTGGAGTCCGCGGCCCGGCACGTGGGCATGACGTTCCTCTTCGCCCAGACCTTCCACCCGTCGATGCGCTTCGCCGCCGCGGCCCGTGCGCAGCTGCGCGTGGCCACGGCGTTCAACTTCCTCGGGCCCATGACCAATCCGGCGCGGGTCGAGGCCTCGGCCGTCGGCGTGGCCGACCCCGCCCTGGCACCCCTGATCGCGGGGGTCTTCGCGGCCCGCGGGGACCGCGCCCTCGTCTTCCGGGGGGCCGACGGTCTCGACGAGCTCACCGTGACGGCACCGTCCCAGGTGTGGGAGGTGCGCGACGGGCGGGTCGAGCAGCACGATCTCGAGCCGCTCGACCTCGGCATGCCACGGGCCACCATCGAGGACCTCCGGGGCCAGGACGCCCGGTACAACGCCGGCGTGGTCGAACGGGTCCTGGCGGGGGAGGAGGGGCACGTGCGCAACGCGGTGCTGCTGAACTCCGCCGCAGGCCTGGTCGCCTTCGACCGCACCGCCGAGGAGCCCTTTCCGGACCGGATGGCGGCGGCCGTCCGCCGCGCGGAAGAGTCCGTGGACAGCGGGGCGGCCCGCGCCGTCCTGGACCGCTGGATCGCCCACACCACCCGCTGAGGACCCGTCCGGCCGCGGCCGGACGACGACGGGGCCGGTGAGGTGCTCCCTCACCGGCCCCGCACGCCGTTCGCCCGTGTGCGGCACGGGCGCCTGCCCGGTCAGTCGATGCCGAGGGAGAACGCGGCCTCCAGGTCGTGCTTGCTGTAGGTGCGGAACGCGATGTTGGTGTTGGTGCCCACGACGCCCTCGACCTTGGAGAGCCGGTCCGCGATGACGTCCGCGAGGTCCTCGTGGCGGTGCACGCGCACCATCGCGATCAGGTCCCAGTCGCCGGTCACGGAGTAGACCTCGCTGATGCCGGGGATGTCGGAGATCTGCTCGGCGACCTCGGGGATCCGGTCGGCGGAGGTCTTGATGAGGACGATCGCGGTGAGCATGGAGCACCTTTCTCGGGAACGAGGACGGGGGTGGTCCCGGTGGGACCGGTGGGCCGGGGCGGTTCAGCCCGGGCGGCGGGTGCGGGCCCCGCGCAGCGCCGTGACCAGGGCCCGGGGAACGAGCAGGAAGACCCCGAGCACCACGAGCGTGACGAGGACGAAGCTCGGCGCCGTGCCCTCGCCGACGGTGAGGCGCAGGGCCATGCCCACCGCCACGGTCGTCAGCCACAGGGCGACGCCGCGGGGCCGGATCACGGACGGCGCCCGGTGCACCCGCCACACGAGCCAGCCCAGCAGGAGACCCGCCAGGAAGGGCCAGGCCGTGCTCAGGAGCCCTGCGGCGTCCAGGGCGTGCGTCCTCCGGCCGAGGCCCGCGAACAGCAGGACGACCAGCACGTCGACGACCAGCACGGGAGCCCACGGACCGGAGCCGGTGGCCCGGCGCGCCGGTGGAGCCGCGGTGGGGGACGAGGTGTGCATGATCGCAGTCTAGTGCGGAGCCGGCGGAGCGGGATCCTCGGACATTCCAACCTTCAGGTGAACCGTGAGAGTTCCGACCCCGGACCGACGAAGTCTCAACCTTCTACCAGGGATCGAGTGTTCCGTCCGGGGCGCCGGGGTGCGGGCGGAACCGCCAGCAGTGCCGGAGGGCCTGTCGGGGGCACGGCGAGTGCCGGCCGTGGAGGCTCATCCGATTGCCGGCGGCTTCGGCCGCCGCGGAGTCCACGACGGTCTCCGAGGCCTCAGGAATGTCAGTGGGGCAGGCCTGGTACAGAGACGTCGACGTGACCCGAGGGGAGCACTCGGTCGCCGCTACTTTACATAATGTCGATTATCGGACATCAGGGAGGACGAGTAGAAACAGATGCGTGAACTCGTCCCGCCGTGCCGACGAAGGTCAGCGCCTGCACCTGCAGCCTGATGCGGGACGTGGGAGGAACGGGCCGGGGTCCGTGGGACTGACGACCGCCGGGATCGCCTTCCTGCTCGTCGTGCCCGTTCCGGCCTCGGTCCTGCACGGCAACGGCACCGAGCCCGTTCCCGTGGCCGCTGCACCGGGTCTGCTCGGTGTGGGCACCGCGCGCCGGACTCGGCGACCGTCCCGGTGAGGATGCCGTCCGGAGCGCGGCGTCGCGGACCACCCGCCTGCGCGCCCTCCGGGGCGACCGATGCGCCCCGGAGGGCATGAGCGGATCCGATGCCGGTGCGTTCGTCTCGCATTGTTGCGCCGTCGCGCACCCGATCTGTGGCCACTTGTGGGGAGATCCTCCCGCCGACCGGACCCCCCGCCCCGCCCACCGGTACGCTCGCTGTGGCCGACATGGATTCGCGTCGGCAAACACATGCTCGAAGGAAGGACATCCGTGGGACGACAGAACTGTGTGATCGCGCCCGACGGCCGGGGGCGCCGGCTGGTCACGTCCGTGCTGGCCCTCTCCGTCCTGGCCCTGGCGGGCTGCGCACAGGACGCGGGTGCCGACGCGCCCCCCGCGGTGGCCTCCGGTTCGACCACCCTCTCCCCCTCGCACGGCGGACTCCGGGGCGGCAACCTGGTGCTCGCGGACACCGGCGGGAACACGGACGGGCCGGTCACGGTGCGCTTCGGCGAGGAGGAGGTCGAGTGCGAGTTCGACGAGCGCTCCGCCCGGCACGCCTGTGTGGCACCGGCCCGCGGGACGCCCGGCACGGTCGAGGTCTCCTTCGCCGCCGGCGGCAACGCTCTCGGGGAGAAGACGGCCTACACCTACACGACGCCCGGCACGCAGGACATCCCCATGCTCAGCGTCGACACGGAGACGGTGCGGCGCAACGCCGAGGAGATCCGCGCCGACTTCCCCTCCGGCGTTCAGCTGGGAGCGGTGCTCAAGAACGGTGAGCCCGTCGACGTGTTCGGCAAGGTCATCGAGGACGCGGCCGACGTCGACTACTTCTTCGTGCCGAAGCTCAGCGACGCCATCGCCCTGCGCGAGGCCGGCGTCGAGGCGAAGATCGCCGTGCTCTACGTCGCCCAGGTCGAGGACATCCCCCTGCTGATGCACTACGACGTCGAGGTCGCGGCCACGGACCCGGCGTGGGTCGAGGCCGCGGAGAAGGTGCTGTCCACCACGGGCGGAGCACTCAAGGTCCACCTGTGGGTCGACACCGGCATGGGGCGCGAGGGCGTGGTGCCGGAGGAGGCACTCCCCCTGGCCCGGGCCATCGAGGAGGCACCCCACCTGGAGCTCGCGGGCATCGCCACGCACTTCTCCACCGTCACCGAGGCCGACAAGGACGCCATCGAGCGCAACGACACGGCCAACACCACGGCGGCCCAGAAGAGCCGCTTCGACGACGCGGTGAGCGCGATCCGGGACGCCGGTCTCGGCAAGGACGCGCTGATCCACGCCGGGGCCAGCGACGTGCTCGACCTGGAGATCGATTCCCTGTACTACGACCTGCTGCGCATCGGCGGGATGTTCTTCACCAGCAGCCCGCCGGAGGAGCGTCTCTACTCCTGGACCACGGAGCTGAGCCAGGTCAAGACGCTGCCCGCGGGCTGGTGCATCGACTACGGGTGCACCGAACCGACCACGTCCCCGAAGAAGGTGGGCCTGATCAACCACATCCCGTCCCGGGAGAACGAGCTGACGTACACGGTCGGCGGCAAGAAGGTGCCGGTGCTGCTCGACCACGGCACCGTCCTCACTCTGGACCTGTCCGAGGTCCCGGAGGCGGCCGCCGGGGACGAGGTGGTCATCGACTTCGCCGAGGAGGCCTTCCACATCCTCGACGCGACGGCCCCGCTGCCGGTGACGACCACCGGCGGGTGACCGGCGGCCGGTCAGGCAGTCCCGCCGGGAGGCCCGGCGTCGTGGTCCAGCACGAGGTCGGCGTGGAAGGTCCGGGCCAGCTCACGGGTGCGGCTCGCGCGGCGCGCGGAGGCTCCGGGCGGAACGGTGAGATCCACGTAGACGACGGGCCGGCCGTGCGCCGCCTCGAGCCGGGTGCGCAGCGCCTCGGCCCGGTCGTCGCCGGGAGCGCAGCGGCCCGTGCCGAGCAGGACGAACGCCTGCTCGACGTCCAGCTCCGCGGGTATGCCCCTCGACAGCACGGCGGGCAGGCGGGACTGGACGGCGGAGAGGCCGACCACGGCGGTCGCCGTGCCCGCCAGCCAGGCGCCGGCGGCGGAGACCGCCACCGAGGTGATGAGCTTCATGGATCTCCTCCTCCCGCGGACCGGGTGGGGCGGACCCGTTCCGGGCACCGGAACGGGCGGACGGACAGTGGCGCCGCCCGGGACCCGCGGTCTCCGGTGGCACCACCGTAGAGACGTCAACGCCGCTCGGACAGTGCCTATTCCGGGGACGCCCGCCGGCGTCCCGCGGCCGCGCCGGTCCGGCTCCGTGTCGGGGCCGTGGGGCACAATGGGAGGACGGCGGGGCCGTTCCCGCCGGATGCAGGAAAGGCCGGGACGATCATGTGGGAGTGGCTCGTCGAGAACGCGTGGGTCATGTGGCTGATCGCCGTGATCGCGCTCGCCGCCATCGAGATGCTCACCCTCGACTTCCTGTTCCTGATGATGTCCGCCGCCGCGCTGCTGGCGTTCGCGGTGAGCTGGGTGACGGACAACGTGGTGCTCCAGGTCGTCACGTTCGCTCTGGCCTCGGTGCTGCTGATCTTCCTGGTCCGCCCGATCGCCCTGCGCCGGCTGAACCGCTCCACGCCCGGGACCGTCTCCAACGCCGCCCGGCTCATCGGCCTGCCCTGCCAGGTGCTGGACCCGGTGACCGGACGCAGCGGTCTCGTCCGGCTGGAGGGCGACACCTGGAGCGCCCGCTCCGTCACCGGGGAGCCGCTGCCGGCCGGGTCCGACGTCTACGTCCACGGCATCGAGGGCGCCACGGTGCTCGTGGCCCCGTACCCCGCGCCGGCCGCCGACGGCGGGCCCGCACCGCGACCGTCCTTCTGACCCTCCGACCGCACCCGCCCCGGCGTCCCCGCCGCCACGACCGGATCCACCCCCTCACCCGCAGCGACTCCCCCAGCACCACCGAACCTCGTGCGCACCATCCAGACCCTGCATCCCCGACAAGCCGCTCCACCGACATCCCGCACCATCGACATCCCGCACCATCGAGACCCTCTGAGAGAGGCACCCGTGGACCTCGCCGTCATCGTCCTGCTCGCCGTCCTGGTCGTCCTGGTCGTCATCATCCTCGTGCGGTCCGTGCGGATCGTCCCGCAGGCGCGGGCCGGCATCGTCGAGCGCCTCGGCAAGTACCAGAGCACCCTCAGCCCGGGGCTGCACTTCCTCATCCCGTTCGTGGACCGGCTGCTGCCCCTGATCGACCTGCGCGAACAGGTCCAGTCCTTCCCGGCCCAGTCCGTGATCACCGAGGACAACCTCGTGGTGGGCATCGACACCGTGGTCTACTTCCAGGTCACGGACCCGCGGGCCGCGACCTACGAGATCGTCGACTACATCCAGGCCGCCGACCAGCTGACGTCGGCCACGCTGCGCAACGTGGTCGGCGGGCTGAACCTCGAGGAGGCCCTGACCTCCCGGGACAAGATCAATGCGGAGCTGCGCGGGGTCCTGGACTCCACCACGGGACGCTGGGGCATCCGGGTGTCCCGGGTGGACATCAAGGAGATCACTCCCCCGCCGTCCATCCAGGACTCGATGGAGAAGCAGATGCGCGCCGAACGGGAACGCCGGGCGGTGATCCTCACGGCCGAGGGCGACAAGCAGTCGCGGATCCTGATGGCCGAGGGCCAGCGGCAGGCGGCCATCCTCTCCGCCGAGGGTGAGGCGAAGGCGGCGATCCTCCGCGCCGACGGCGAGGCCCAGGCCATCCGCAAGGTCTTCGACTCCATCCACCGGGCCCGGCCGACGCAGAAGCTGCTGGCCTACCAGTACATCCAGACCCTGCCGAAGGTGGCCGAGGGCAGCGCCAACAAGGTGTGGATGATCCCCGCCGAGCTCGGCGACGCGCTGCGCGGCGTGGGCGAGTTCCTCTCCCGCCCGGACGGGGACGGACAGGGTCCGCGCGGGACCTGGTCCGACGCCGACGAGCCGGAGCCCGGCCCGGAGCCGGCGGACGAGCCCCTCGTCACCCCCGAGGAGGTCCGGGTGACCGAGGAGGACCTCCAGCCGAACCTCGAGCGCACCACGGTGGACCCGGACGAGTTCACGATCCCCCGGCCCTCGAGCATCGACCCGGAGGCGCCCGTGCGGCTCGACGACCCGATGCCCCCGCAGGACGGTCCCGGGTCCCGCTGACCCAGGGCGGGCCCGGTGGGAACATCCCCGGAGGCCCGTGCGTTGCACCCAACGGATCCCGGGTCCCGGACCCGCCGTCAGCCCGAGCGTGCGCCACTGCCGTGGCCACCGTCAGTTATGGAGGAACCACCACAATGAGCGATCGCAGCCTCAGGGGAATGCGTCTGGGCTCCCAGTCCATGGAGACGGAGGCCGGTGTCGAGCCGGCCCCGCGCCAGCGGGTCGAGTACCGCACCGCGGACGGCGAGAAGGTCACGGTCACCTTCGCGGCGGAGGCCGAGATCCCGCCGGTGTGGGTGTCGAAGACCGGCAAGGAAGCGATCATCGTCAACGGTGAGAAGCCGGAGAACCCCAACGAGAAGCACCAGCGCACGCACTGGGACATGCTCCTGGAGCGGCGCAGCGTGGAGGAGCTGGAGGAGATCCTCGCCCAGCGCGTGGAGTTCTACCGGGAGAAGCACGCGCTCTGATCCCCGCGCCCGCGGTGTGCGCAGGACCCCGACCCGAGCCGGGTCGGGGTCCTGCGCGTGCCGGCCCGCGGTCCGGCCGGAGAGGGGTCAGCGCCCGGTGAGCTTGCCCGCCAGGGTCTTCGCGCGGGCGGTGAGGCCCCACTGGGCGACGCGCACGACGGCCTCCCGGGTCACGTCCGGGCTCATCTTGGACTCCCCCTCGGCACGCTCCACGAACGTGATCGGCACCTCGACGACGTTCAGACCGGCCCGCTCGGTGCGCCAGCCGAGGTCGATCTGGAAGCAGTAGCCCTTGGAGTCGACCGTGTCGAGCCCGATCCGCTCGAGGGTCTCGCGGCGGAAGGCCCGGTAGCCGGCCGTGATGTCGCGGATGCGGGAGCCCAGGAGGGTGCGGGCGTAGAGGTTGCCGCCGCGGGAGAGGAGCTGGCGCTGCACCGGCCAGTTGACGGTGCGCCCGCCCGGGACGTAGCGGGAACCGATGGCGAGGTCCGCCCCGCGCTCGACGGCATCCAGGAGCAGCGGGAGCTGCTCGGGCTGGTGGGAGCAGTCGGCGTCCATCTCGACCAGCACGTCGTAGTCCCGTGCGAGGCCCCAGCGGAACCCGGCGATGTACGCGGCGCCGAGGCCCTCCTTGCTCGTCCGGTGCAGGACGTGGATGTTCCCGTCCGCGGCGGCCATGTCGTCGGCCAGGCGGCCGGTGCCGTCCGGGCTGTTGTCGTCCACCACCAGCACATGGCCGTCCGGGACGGCCTGGCGGAGCCGGTCCATCACGGTCGGCAACGACTCGCGTTCGTTGTAGGTGGGGATGACGGTCAGTACGCGCACCGGTGTCGTTCCTTTCGAGGTCTCACCTGCCACACCACGGGGCAGGCTCCCTCGCCTTCGGACCAGTCCGGCCCTGAGGGGATGCCGGCCTGTTTTCTAAGGACGAGCGAGCCCACCCGGCAGCAGTTGCCCAGCCTATCCTGCCCCGTGCCCGTGACCAAGATCCGCGGGGCGCGCGCGGCGCGAGGGCGGAACTCAGAGGTCCGCGGAGCGGTACAGCTCCACGCCGTCGAGCACCGTCTGGCGGCACACGGGCAGGGCCGTGCCGTCCAGCGCGGGCAGCAGCGGGGTGCGGGCCCGCGGGTCCGTGCTCCAGGCGGAGCCGGTCCCCTCGGCCTGCTGCACCATCAGCGCCTCGACGTCCCACACGGCGAACGTGGCGGGGGTGCCGGGGGCGAGCTGGCCCTGCATGGGGTCGGGGTGCCGGGCCGCCCGCCACGCGCCCCGGGTGGAGGCGAGGAAGGCTGCCCGCGCCGAGATCCGCTGGGCGGGGTCGTGGTGCTGGAGGCAGGCCCGGACGGTCTCCCACGGCGACAAAGGCACCACGGGGGCGTCGCTGCCGAGGGCCACGGGCACCCCGGCGCGGTAGAACGAGGCGAGAGGATTCATCGCCGCGGCGCGCTCGGCCCCGAGCCGCTGCTCGTAGAGCCCGCCCGGGCCGCCCCAGGCGGCGTCGAAGCCCGGCTGCACGGAGACGGTCACGGCGTGGCGGGCCAGCCGCTCGATGCCCTCGGGGTCGATCATCTCGGCGTGCTCGAGACGATGGCCGGCGCTGTGCAGCGCCCGGTCGCCCACGAGCTCGCCGGCGCGGTCGAGGCCGTCGAGGACGGTGTCCATCCCGGCGTCCCCGATGACGTGGAACCCGCCCTGCAGCCCGGCCTCCGTGGTGGCCGCGAGATGGGCGGCGACCGCCTCGACGTCGAGGTACCGGTCCCCCCGGTCCCCCGGGGCGTCGGCGTAGGGGGTGCGCAGGGCGGCGGTGCGGGAGCCCAGGGCGCCGTCGACGCACAGGTCCCCCGCCAGTCCCACGAGCGACTCCCGCCGCTGCACGGGTCGGCCGAGCAGATCGGCGAGGGCGGTGTCGAACCGGTCGGCCACGGCTCTCGCCTCCTGGGCCGTGGCGACGAGCTCGCCCCGGTAGGGCAGCACGCGGGGACCGGGGGCCTCGGCCCCGACCCCGTGGTTGGCGAGGGCCGTGAGCCGCACGAGGTCCTCGAAGGGGGCGACCTGCTCGGCATTGGCCTCCACGAGGGCCACGTAGCCCTGGGACGCGGCGTGCCGCAGCGCCAGACGGTGCAGCTCGGCCCGGCGCCCGGTGTCGAAGCCGAGGGCCGCGGCGCGGACGAGGTCGTGGGCGCGGTGCTCCACCCGGCCGTCGCCGAGCCAGCCCGCCACGCCGGCGAGCCCCAGACGCCGGGACAGCGCGGCGGACACGACTCCCGAGTGGACGTCGATCCGCGTCAGGTACACCTCGCGGCCCCCGGCGGCCCGGTCGAGCTCCTCCGCCGTCGGCGCCCGGCGCTCCGGCCACACGGACTCGTCCCAGCCGGAGCCGAGGACGGGGCCGGTGCCCGTGCGCGCGGCGGCGGCCACGGCCTCGAGCACCTCGTGCAGGGAGCCGGCCGCGGTGAGGTCGAGGGTGGACAGCGCCAGCGCCGTCTCCGTCACGTGCACGTGGGAGTCCACGAACCCGGGCGCCAGCAGCCGGCCGTCGAGGTCGACCACGTCCATGGAGGCGTCCTGCAGGGACCGCGCGGCCTCCTCGGAGCCGACCCAGGCGACCCTGTCGCCGTCGACGAGCAGGGCCGTGGCGAACGGGTCGGCGGGGCTGTAGACCGAGCCGTTGCGGTAGAGGACGGGGCGTGCGGGGGCGGTGGTGCTCACAGGTCTCCTGTTCGGGGCGGTGGTGCGGGCGGACAGCGGCGCGGACCGGCGGGGCAGATCGGCGGCGCGGGGACGGGGCGCCGGTCAGTCCTCGAAGGCCGAGTGGGCCACGACGCCGCGGCGGACCAGGGCGATCGCCCGCTGGCACTGGGTCCTCGTGCCGGCGTCGAGGAGGTCGATCCCCGCGAGCTGGTCGAGCATGTCGATGACCTGCTTCGCCCAGCGCACGAAGTCCCCGGCGGCGAGCTCGGTGCCGGACAGGGCGGTGCTCAGCGTGGCGCCGCGCGCCCAGAGGTACATCGGTTCCACCAGCCCGAACTCGGGCTCCGCGGTGGCCGGCAGGTGGTGCTCCTGCTCCCGGTCGGTGAGCCGGGACCAGTTGCGCACCACGGTCTGGGCGGCACGGTCCATGGCGGCGGAGGGCAGGACGGGCTGGATCCCCTGCTCCTCGCGCTTGGCCTGGTAGACGAGCAGCGTGACGAGCCCCGCGGTGGCGGCGGGGTCGAGTCCGTCGAGGACGCCGTCGCGCAGGCTCAGCGCCAGCAGGAGGTCGCGGTCCCCGTAGATCCGGCGCAGCTGCTCGCCGGCGCGGGTCGGGCGGACCTCGCCGTCCGGGAGGGTCTCGAGGTAGCCGAAGGAGCCCAGGACCTGGGAGACGCGGTCGAAGGTCTTGGCGATCGTGTTGGTGCGCCCCTCGATCTGGCGCAGCAGCCCGTCGGTGTCCCGGCGCAGGGTCCACCAGCGCTCGGACCAGCGGGCGTGGCTCTCGCGGTCCGAGCAGCCGTGGCAGGGGTGTCCGCGCAGGGCCTTGCGGACCTCCGTGATGCGCCGCTCGGCCGCGCTGGTGCCGCGGTCGAACTGGATGGTGTGCCCGCGTCCGCCGCCGCGCGGGGGCCGGTGCTCGTGCAGGGCGTTGCGCACGGAGGAGGCGAGGTCGCGGCGCTCCTTCGGCGTCCTGCCGGTGAAGTGCTTGGGGATGCGGATCCGCGAGACCGGCTCGAGCGGTCCGTCCAGGTCCTGGGCCCCCACCCGGCGCAGCTGGTGGTCCAGGGTGAGGATCGAGGGGCGGGGGTCGTCCCGGTTGGGGTCGGTG
Source organism: Kocuria oxytropis (assembly GCF_040981195.1). Classification (NCBI taxonomy): domain Bacteria; kingdom Bacillati; phylum Actinomycetota; class Actinomycetes; order Micrococcales; family Micrococcaceae; genus Kocuria; species Kocuria oxytropis. The sequence goes on from NZ_JAVFXA010000019.1 coordinate 17,158, forward strand.
GACAGGATCACGGCGTAGCCGGCGTTGCGTCCGCGCGGGATCTCCACGACGTCGCCGGGCAGCAGGTCGTGCAGGGACGCGACGGCGTCCGAGCGGCGCCGCCGGGAGCCGGCCTTCTCCTCGGCCCGCTCGAGGTCCTTGAGCTCACGGCGCAGGGCGGCGTACTCGGAGAAGTCCCCGAGGTGGCAGGTCATGGCCTCCTGGTAGCCCTGCAGGGACTCCTCCTGGGCGCGGACCCTGCGGGCCAGGCCCACCACGGAGCGGTCGGCCTGGAACTGGGCGAAGGAGGACTCGAGGATCTTCCGGGAGCGCAGGGCGCCGAACTGGGCCACGAGGTTCACCGACATGTTGTAGGTGGGCCGGAAGCTGGAGTTCAGCGGGTAGGTGCGCTTGGAGGCGAGGCCGGCGACGGCGTGCGGGTCCATCCCGGGCTGCCACAGCACCACCGCGTGGCCCTCCACGTCGATCCCGCGGCGGCCGGCGCGCCCGGTGAGCTGGGTGTACTCCCCCGGCGTGATGTCCACCCGGGACTCGCCGTTGAACTTGTCGAGCTTCTCGAGCACCACGGAGCGGGCCGGCATGTTGATGCCCAGCGCCAGGGTCTCCGTGGCGAAGACCGCCTTGACGAGCCCGTCGGCGAACAGCTGCTCCACGAGCTCCTTGAACGCGGGCAGCATGCCCGCGTGGTGGGCGGCCACGCCGCGCAGCAGGCCGTCGCGCCACTCGTAGAAGCCGAGCACGTTGAGGTCCGCGGCCTCGAGCGAGGCGGCGGTCTCGGCCACCCGGGCGCGGATGGTCTGCTGCTCCTTGTCGGAGGTCAGCCGGATGTCCGCGGTCACGCACTGCTGCACGGCGGCGTCGCACCCGGCGCGGGAGAAGATGAAGGTGATGACGGGCAGCAGCCCCTCGGCGTCGAGGCGCCGGACCAGCTGCGGGCGGGACACGCGACGCGTCTCGGGGCCGGGACGGAAGCCCTCGCCGCCGTTGCGGCGCGAGAACCGGTCCCGGGACCGACCGCCCGGGCCGCGGCCGCCCCGGCGGCCGCCGCGCGGGTGCTCCGCGCGGGCGAGCTGGAGCAGCTCGGGGTTGACCTCGGGCTCGTCGCGCCCGGGGCCGCCGAGCCGCTCGGCGGCCTCCTCGACCGTGGTGTCGTCCACGAAGAGGTCCAGCAGGCGCCCGCCCACCTGGACGTGCTGCCACAGCGGGACGGGCCGGTGCTCGGAGACGACCACGTCCGTGTCCCCGCGCACGGTGTCCAGCCAGGCCCCGAACTCCTCGGCGTTGGAGACGGTCGCGGACAGGGACACCAGCTGCACGCTGTCCGGCAGGTGGATGATGACCTCCTCCCACACGGCGCCGCGGAAGCGGTCGGCGAGGTAGTGCACCTCGTCCATGATCACGAACCCGAGGTTCAGCAGGGTCGGCGAGTCCGCGTAGAGCATGTTCCGCAGGACCTCCGTGGTCATCACCACGATGTCCGCCTCGGAGTTCACGGAGGTGTCGCCGGTGAGCAGCCCGACCCGTTCCGCGCCGAAGGCCCGGGAGAACTCGTGGAACTTCTGGTTGCTCAGCGCCTTGATGGGCGTGGTGTAGAAGGCCTTCTGGCCGCGGGACAGGGCCAGATGGACGGCGAACTCCCCCACCACGGTCTTGCCGGCGCCCGTCGGCGCGGCCACGAGCACGCCCCGGCCCGCCTCGAGGGCGCCGCAGGCCGTCACCTGGAAGTTGTCCATCTCGAACTCGAGCCGGTGCTGGAACACGGAGAGCTCGGTCCTCGCGTGGGCGGCCCGCTGCTTGGCGGCCAGGTATCGGTCGGCGTAGGAGGACATGGATCCAGCCTACTGCCCGGCCCGGACGCGACCGGGTCCGCCGGGGCCCCGTTCGCGGCCGGCCGAGCGGATCAGGCCCGGGAGCCGTCCCCGGCGTCGCGCCCGAGCTGCTCGAGCTCGTCGGCGGAGGTCGCGAGGTCGGCCGTCGCGCCCGTGCCGGCCGCGGCGCGGGCCTGCCTGCGGGCCCTCCCGCGGTCCAGGAGCAGGCACAGCCCCACGGCCACGAAGAACAGCGTGAGCAGCGGGACGGCGAGGTAGAACATGGTCATGGGGTCGGGGCCCGGGGCCGCCATCGCGGAGACGAGCATCACGAGGACGACGACGATCCGCCAGCTCTTGAGCACGGTGCGCCCGGAGAGGAGGCCCAGCATGTTCAGGCCCACCAGGAACACCGGCAGCACGAAGGCCACGCCGAAGGTCAGGATGAGCTGGAGGAAGAACCGCAGGTACACGTCCGCGGAGATGAAGTTGGTGCCGCCCGCGGGGGTGAACGCGGTGAGGGCGTACACGGCGGTGGGGAGGGTGAGCACGGCCACCGCGATCCCGCCCAGGAACAGCGGGACGGCCGCGGCGAGGAAGCCGATCGCGTAGCGGCGCTCGCTCCGGTGCAGGGCCGGTGTGACGAACGCCCAGATCTGGTAGAGCCACACGGGACTGGCCAGGACGAGGCCGAGCACCAGGGAGACCTCCACCATGATGTTGAAGGAGGAGCCCACGGCCGAGTAGTTGATGGAGGCCTCGCTGCCCTCGGCCGCGGCCAGTCGCTGCAGGGGCTCCGTGATGTACGCCATGAAGGGGATGTACAGGAAGAAGCCGCCGACCATCCCGGCCACGGTGGCCACCGCGGACTTGATGAGCCGGTTGCGCAGCTCCCGCAGGTGCTCGGCCAGGGCCATCTGCGCCTGGGGGTTGGCCTTGCGCGCCGCGCGGGGCTTCCGGGGGCCGCGGGTGGACTGCGGGGACATGAGGACCTTCGGGACGTCGGGGCCGCGCGGTGCGCCGGGGCCGGTCGGGCGATCCGACGCCGCGTCCGGGGACGCGGGCCGGCCGGCGGCGGCGCGGTGGATCGGGACGGAGGGGGTCAGGCCGGGGGGCGGCCGGGGCGCTGCTCGGGGTCGTGCGGGGCGTCGGCGGCGGGGGTGCCGGGGGCCCGGTCCGGGGCCGTGCCCTGGGACCGCTCCACGGGCTTGCCGTCGACGACGACGTCCGAGCCGTCCGGCTGGTCGTCCTTCTTCATCTCCTTGACCTCGGACTTGAAGATGCGCAGCGACTGGCCGAGGCTGCGGGCCATGCCCGGGAGCTTGGGCGCGCCGAAGAGCAGCAGGATCACCAGCAGGATGATCAGGATCATGAAGGGGCTGTCGAAGAGCCTACCCATGGAACATTCCTTTCCGTTCAGCCCGGCGGATGTCGCTGATCCGCTGCGGCTGGCCCCTGCGGTCCTTGCGCTCGATGCGGCGTCGCAGACGGGCGGTTTCTCGTTGGTCACGGCCGACCCGGTAGTCGGCCACGGCTTGCCCCACCGGTGTGAACAGGGCCGGGTCCGGGGCGGCCCGGACCGGCCGGCGGACGCCGGCGGCCGCGTCGTCCCAGCGCTGGGCGAACTCCCCGGCCACCGCCTCGGTGTCCCGGAGCAGGACGAGGAACGTCCGCACCAGGCGCCACAGGAGCAGTCCCAGGAACGCCGCGCAGACCAGGACGAGAACCGTCCACAGCAGGACCCAGGACCACCAGAGCATGCTCCCCAGTATAGGCGGGCGGATCAGTCCGGCTCGGACGACCCGTAGGCGCCGAGCGCAGAGTTCACCCAGAGTTCCACCTGCGCCACGACGTCCTCGGGCCCGGCCACGGCGAGCTGGCCGCCGTAGCGGGTGACGAGCGCGCACACGGCCTCGACCGTCTGGAAACCGATCAGCGCGGCCTCGTGGTCGGCGGCCGCCCCGGTGCGGGCACCTCCGGGCGGCCGCACCACGGCGGTGCGGCCGGCGTGGTACTGGTCGGCGATCCACCGGCTGCGCCGGTCGGTGACCAGCACGACCTCCACGGTGTCCGGGGTCCCGGGGGACGGCGGCGCGGCGGCGGCGGCCTCCTGGGCGGCGGGGCGCTCCCCGGCGGGCCCGGCGTCCTCGACGGCGGAGATCCGGTCCAGCCGGAAGTTGCGCATCCCCTCGGCCCCGAGGCACCAGGCCCGCACGTACCAGTGCGTGTTGGAGGAGAACACCTGGATCGGATCGACGACCCGCTCCGTGAGCTCGTCGCGGGACGGGACCACGTAGCGGATCCGGATCCGGCGGCGCTGCTCCACCGCGTGGCGCACCGCCGCCATGACGTCGGTGAGGGCGGGCGCGGGGGTGTCCGTGATGGGGCGGGCGCCCACCGCGTTGGCCAGCACCCCGGCGTCCCCGGCCGCGCCGGCGACCTTCGCGATCGCGGAGGCCACCGCCTCGGAGTCCCCGCCGGGCACCGTGCGCAGCGTCTGCAGCCCCACGAGCAGCGCCGAGGCCTCGGGCTGGGTCAGCCGCACGGGGTCGGAGAGCTCGTCCGCGTTGGAGAGGTAGACGTGGCCGTCGTCCCAGGACGCGTCGATCAGCTGGTCGGGCATGTGCCCGGGCTTGCCGCACACGAACAGGGTGTTCAGGTCGGCGATGAGCTCCTGGTCGGTGATCCCGAACCGGCGGGCCGTCTCCTCGAGCTCCGCGCCCTGGTGGGCGTAGACCCAGCGGACGATCTCGAGCAGCCGCGAGAGGTGGTCCGCGGTCGAGAGCTTGTTGCGCGTGCCCTTGCGGGACTTGAGGCTCCAGTCGACCGTCACCCCGCGGAACCGGGCCACGGCCGTCTCGGCGCTGCGCAGCCGCCGCACCACCGCGGCGCGCACCTCGGCCTGCATCGTGGGCGCGGTGCCGTCCCCGTCCTGCGGCACCAGGACGCCGGGGCCGGCCGCGGCGATCTCCTCGGCCAGGATCTCGGTCTCGGCGAAGGGGATGTTCAACCGGTCCCAGCGCTGCCCGCCGTCCCCGGTGCCCGGCTCCTGCCGCGAGGCCATGCGGCGCAGCATCTGCGCGTGGCCCGGGCGGGCGAGCACCTCCACGGTGCGGGCCGGGGCGTGCGAGACCATGTGGGACAGCGCCTCGTTCATGGAGAAGCCCTCGGGCGGGTCGAACTCCTTGCGGGTGACCGTCACGTCGGACATGATCCGCGAGAGCCGGAAGGTGCGGGAGTCCTGACGGTCGAGGTCCCAGCCGACCACGTACCAGTTGCCGTAGCGGGAGCCGATCCCCCACGGCCGCAGCCTCCGGGTGGTGAGCTGGTCCGTGCTGCGGGCCAGGTAGTCGAAGCGCACCTCGCGGTGGCGCACCACGGCCGAGAGGAGCGGCTCGAAGGACGGCTCGTGGGCGGTCAGGGTGGGCTGCAGCAGCGGCGGGGCGTCGTCCTCCGGCAGGCCGTCGATGGCGGGCTCGAGCTTGCGCAGGGCGCGGTGGGCGAGCTCGCCGAGGGAGGCGTCCGTCCAGGCGTTGGCCGCCAGGGCCAGCACCGCGGACTCCTCGGCCGTGAACCGCAGGGGCGGGAGGGTGAAGGACCCGCGCGGGATCCGGTAGCGGTGGCCGTGCGTGTCGTCCGGGAACAGGGGGTCCTCGGAGACCTCCTCGATGGGGTACCCGAGGTCGCGCAGCTCCGCCTTGTCGCGCTCGAACATGCGCTCGAACGCCTCGTCGGAAGCGGACTCCGCGTACGACGGAACGGCCTCCCGCAGCTCGGCGCGGGTGTACCCGCGCTCGCGGGAGACCAGGGCGATGAGCAGGTTGAGAAGCCGCTCCGTCGATCGGGCTGCCATTCGGTGGGTCCTCAGCGCACGTCCAGCAGGTCCACCACGAAGATCAGGGCCTCGTCGGGGCCGATGACCCCGCCGGCCCCGCGGGAGCCGTAGGCCTGGTCCGAGGGGATCTCCAGGCGGCGGCGGCCGCCGACCTTCATGCCGAGCAGGCCCTTGTCCCAGCCCTCGATGACCTGGCCGACGCCCACGGTGAAGTCGAGGGGCTGGCCGCGGTTCCAGGACGCGTCGAACTCCTCGCCGGCGGAGAACGTCACGCCCACGTAGTGGCAGGAGATCTGCTTGCCGGGGGTCGCCTCGGCGCCGGTGCCCTCCACGAGGTCCGTGATGACGAGCTCGGTCGGCGCCTCCCCCTCCGGGAAGTCGATCTCGGGCTTGCTGCGGTCGAGCTTGCGCTCTCCGAAGGACATGGGTGCTCCTGTTCGTCGGGTCGTCGACGGGTGGCCGTCGGGATCGGTGGGACGGCGGGCCCGGAGGGGTCTCCCGCCCCACCGGGCCACCCTATCCGACCGGGAGCTACTCCCCGGTCGCGGAGGGCGACGGGGAGGCGGAGGGCTCCGCCTCGGCCGGCGCCTCGGGAGTGTCGACGGCCGCCAGGATGTCGACCACGAAGAGCAGGCTGCCGGCCGGGTAGTCGGAGTCCTCGCCCAGCTCCTTCTCCGTGCCGTAGGCCTGCCCCACGGGCACGGACAGGATCACCCGGGAGCCCTCCTTCTTGCCCTCGAGGCCCTTCTGCCAGCCCTCGATGACGTTGTCGAGGGGGAAGGACGCCGGGGCGCCGTTCTCGTAGGAGGAGTCGAAGGTCTCGCCGTCCGACCACTTCACGCCGACGTAGTGCGCGATCACGGTGTCGCCCTCCGCGACCTCCTCGCCGTCGCCCTCGATGAGGTACTCGGAGACGAGCTTGCCCGGGGCCTTGCCCTCCGGCTCCGCCAGGGCCGGCACGCCCTCCTCGTTCTCGGTGACCTCGGGCAGGCCGCGGGGGCTGTCCTGCATCTCCCCCTCGATCTCGGTGGGGATCTTGCGGACGACCTCGTAGACCTCCACGGAGGTCGACTCGTCACCGGCGGCCCCGGAGGTCTCCGGGGAGGAGTAGGCGATGATCGCGCCCTCCTTCGCGCCCACCAGCGCGTCGTACATCTCCGGGATCTGGTCCTTGAGCTCCTGCTCGAGCTGGAGCACCTGGCCGGCGCCGCGGGAGTAGGTCTCGCCGATCGAGGTGCCGTCGGAGCCCTTGAAGAGCGCCGCCTGGAGGAGGATCGTGTCGCCCTCGGCGATCTCCTCGCCCTCGCCCTCGCGCAGCTCCTTCGCACCGGCCTCCTCGGCGTTGAGGGGGGTCTCGAAGGTCACCGACGGGGCCGTGCCGGGTTCCGGGTCGTTGCTGAGCTCCACGGAGTCGACGCCGGGCCCGGAGCAGCCCGCGAGGACGAGCGCCAGGGTCAGGGCGGCACCGGAGGTGGTCAGGGTCTTTCGCACAGGTAGCTTCCTCAGGGGTCGGGCCGGTGGGGCGGTGGGAGGGCACGGGTCGGGACGGCGGTCAGCCTAGTGCAGGGCGCTGGACGTTGACTGGACGGTGACGTCCCGCGCGGGTCACACCACGGGGGCGTCCCCGTGGGCGCGGCCGGCGGCGCCCGTCCCGCCGAGGGAGGCCACCAGGGCGTCGGCCTCGGCGTTGCGCTCGGCGAACGGGTCCTTGCACAGCACCGTGCGCTGGCTGCGCTCGTTGACCTTCAGGTGCACCCAGTCCACGGTGTAGTGGTGCCCGGAGGCGACCACCGCGTCGATGAACCGGCCGCGCACGGCCGCACGGGTGGGCGGCGGGGTGCCGGCGGCCTCCCGGACCCGCTCCTCCGGGACGAAGGCGGCCGCCCGTCCCCGGCGTTGCAGCAGGTTGAACAGCCCCCGCTCGGGGGCCGTGTCATGGTAGGCGAGGTCCAGCTGCGCCATCCGGGGCGCCGAGAGGTCCAGGCCGTCCCGGGCGGCGTAGCCGTCGAGCAGCTTCTTCTTGATCGCCCAGTCGATCTCCGTGTCGATCCCGGAGGCGTCCTGCCGGGCCACGGCGTCGAGGGTCCGCTCCCAGAGCTCCAGCACCCACGGCACCCGGTCGTGGTGGGCGCCCTCGCGGTCCACGAACCGGCGCACCGCCTCGAGGTGCTCGCGCTGCAGGTCCAGCGCGGAGCGCCGGGTGCCGTCGGCGAGGGCCACCGGCCGGGTGCCGGTGAGGTCGTGGGAGACCTCCCGCAGAGCCCGCACGGGGTCCACCATGGTGCGGTCGGGCAGGATCTGGCCGGCCTCGATCATCCGCAGCACCAGGTCGGTGGTGCCGATGCGCAGCGCGGTGGTGGTCTGGGACATGGTCGAGTCGCCCACGATGACGTGCAGCCGACGGTAGTGCTCGGCGTCGGCGTGCGGCTCGTCCCGGGTGTTGATGAGGGGCCGGGAGCGTGTCGTGGCCGAGGACGAGCCCTCCCAGATGTGGTCGGCGCGCTGGGAGAACGAGTAGCTCGGCGTCCCGGCCGCGTCCGCCACCCGCACGGCCCCGAAGTCCTCGGGCCCGGCGGGGTGCACCTTGCCGGCGCCGACCAGCAGCTGGCGGGTGACGAGGAACGGGATGAGGATCTGCACGAGGCGGGCGAACTCGGTGCGCCGGGCGATCAGGTAGTTCTCGTGGGAGCCGTACGAGTTGCCGCGCGAGTCCACGTTGTTCTTGAACAGGTACAGCTGCCCGGCCACCCCCTGCTCCGCCATCGCCTCCTGGGCCTGCCTCCGGAGGTCGTCGACGATGAGCTCGCCGGCCTTGTCCTGGGCGACGAGGTCCTCGAGCGTGGCGCACTCCGCGGTGGCGTACTCGGGGTGGGAGCCGACGTCCAGGTAGAGGCGCCCGCCGTTGGGCAGGAACACGTTCGAGGACCGGCCCCAGGCCACCACGGGCCGGAAGAGGGCGCGCGCGGCCTCCTCCGGGCTGAACGGGCGGGTCCCGGGAGCGCTGTGGGTGATGCCGAACTCGGTCTCGACCCCGTAGATCCTGCGGTCCATGGGGGCTACTGGCCGCCCTTCTGGACGAAGCCCTTCACGAACTCCTCGGCGTTGGCCTCGAGCACGCCGTCGATCTCGGCGAGCAGGTCGTCGGCACCGGACGTGCCGGTCTGCGACTGGGCGGCGGGGGCGCTGGGAGCGGGTGCTCCGGGATCGGGCAGCTCGTTCTCCTCGCGGCGCTGGGCGCCGGTGCCGAAGATGCGTTCCTGGGCCATGTCGGGGTCCTCCTGGGGTCGGTGGTCGGGGTGCTCAGCCGAGGGAGCCGGTGTGCACGCGGGCGGGTCGGGCGGCGGCGAGGGCACGGACGAGGTGCTCGGCGTCGGGCGCCGCGGACAGCAGGTCGCCGACGTCCGCCCGGGTCAGCTCGAGGGGCTCCGGCATCGTGATCCGCGCGCCGCGGCGCACCCCGGGCAGGGTGAGCGAGACGGAGTCCCAGTTGGCCGTGAGGACGTCGTCGGGGAAGCGCGTCACCAGCCCGCCCCGCAGCCACGCCCGGGTGTCGGCGGGCGGCAGCCGCACCGCCTGCTCGAGCTCCTCCGGGCCGAAGAGGGTGCGCATCCGCCCGGCCGCGACCAGCCGGTGGTACAGCCCCTTCTCCGGGCGCACGTCCGCGTACTGCAGGTCGATCAGCGTCAGGCGCGGGTCCTCCCACCCGAGGCCGTCGCGCTCGCGGTAGCCCAGCAGCAGGGCGTGCTTGGCGACCCAGTCCAGGCGGTCGGCCAGCGACAGGGGGTCGGTCTCGAGGGCGTCGAGGACCTCCGCCCACAGCTCCAGCACCTCGCGGGTCTCCGGGTCGGGGCCCCCGGCGGTCCGCTCGTGCGCCCGGGCGGCCTCGAGGTAGAGCCGCTGCAGCTGGACGCCCGTGAGCTCCCGCCCGTCCCGCAGCGTCACGGTGGTGCTCAGGCCCGGGTCGTGGCTGATCGCCTGCAGGGCCGCCACGGGGTCCGCGAGCGCGATGTCGGGGGCGGCGCCGGCCTCGATGAGACCGAGGACCAGGGAGGTCGTGCCGAACTTCAGGAGGTTCGAGGTGTGGGAGAGGTTGGCGTCGCCGATGATGACGTGCAGACGCCGGTGGTGGGCGCGCTCGGCGTGGGGCTCGTCCCGGGTGTTGACCACGGGGCGGTGGACGGTGGTCTCGAGGCCCACCTCGCGCTCGAAGAAGTCGGCGCGCTGGCTGATCTGGAAGCCCGGGCGCTGCCCGCGGTCCCCCAGTCCCACGCGGCCGGCGCCGCACACGACCTGGCGGGAGGCGAAGAAGGGCAGCAGGCCGGCGGCGAGGGCCTCGAACGGCACGGAGCGGGGCACGAGGTAGTTCTCGTGCGCGCCGTAGGACACGGACTTGTTGTCGGTGTTGTTCTTGTAGAGGTTCACGACGTCGAGGCCGGTGTCCGGGGCGCTCGCGGCGATCGCCCGGACCGCGTCGAGGGCGACCCGGTCCCCGGCGGCGTCCCAGAGGACGGCGTCCCGGGGGGTCGTGACCTCCGGGGAGGAGTACTCGGGGTGGGAGTGGTCCACGTAGAGGCGGGCGCCGTTGGGCAGGACCGTGTTCATCACGACCTGGCGCCAGTCCAGGGTCTCGGCGTGGGGGCCGCTCTCCCGGAGGACCTCGGCGGCGACCTCCTCGGCGGTGAGCACGGGGGCGACGTCGGTGAGCTGGGAGGGGTCGGCCTGCTCGCGGGGCACGGCGAAGCCGCGGGCGTCCTGCAGCGGGGTCTCCCCGTGGTAGTCCCAGCCGGTGGTGGTGCGGGACGCGCCGAGGCGGCGGCGGACGAGGGCGGCGTAGGTGGTGACCACTTGGGTGGAGAGCACGGTCGCGTTGGCCTGGGGGTTGCCGGCGGCGAGCACCCCGAACTCGGTCTCGGCGCCCATGACGCGGCGGACGCTCATGCGGGCCCCTCCCCCGGGTCCGCCCCGGCGGGGGTGTGGCGCGCGCCGGGGCCGGCCGGGTGCGGGTCGCGGTGCAGGGCCACGCGCAGGTCGGTGATCGTGTCGCCGCGGCGCCCGGAGATCCGGGCCCAGTCCTCGGGGTTGGAGGTGTTGGGCAGGTCCTGCTGCTCGTGGAACTCCTCGTCCACGGCGCGGACCAGGTGCTCCCGGCCCAGTCCCCGGACCCCGGTGGTGAGCAGGTCCTTGATGGCCTGCTTCTTGGCCCGGTCCACCACGTTGCGGATGACGGCGCCGGAGGTGAAGTCGCTGAAGTACAGGGTCTCCTCGGTGCCGTCGCGGTAGCTCAGGTGCAGGAACTGCGTGCCGGGGCTCTTCTGGTACATCCGGGCGACGGCGGCGTCGACGAGGGCGGTGACGGCCCCCGCGCGGGAGCCGGCGGCCTCGACCTCGTCCTGGCGCAGGGGCAGGTCCTCGGTGACGTAGAGGCGGAGGATCTCGGCGGCGCCCTCGGCGTCCGGGCGGTCGATGCGGATCTTGACGTCGAGGCGTCCCGGTCGCAGCACCGCGGGGTCGATCATGTCCTCCCGGTTGGTGGCGCCGATGACGATGACGTTGTCGAGGCGCTCCACGCCGTCGATCTCGGTGAGCAGCTGGGGGACGATGGTGGTCTCCACGTCCGAGGAGAGCCCGGAGCCGCGGGTGCGGAACAGGGAGTCCATCTCGTCGAAGAACACGACCACGGGGATGCCGCGGGCGGCCTGCTCGCGGGCGCGCAGGAAGATGGAGCGGATCTGCCGCTCCGTCTCCCCCACGTACTTGTCCAGCAGCTCGGGGCCCTTGATGTTCAGGAAGTAGCCCAGGGCGGTCCCTCGCCCGGCGCGGTCGGCGGCGCGCTCGGCGAGGGAGCGGGCCACGGCCTTGGCGATGAGGGTCTTGCCGTTGCCGGGGGGCCCGTAGAGCAGGATCCCCTTGGGCGGGGTGAGCCCGTGCTCGCGGTAGAGCTCCGGGTGCACGAAGGGCAGCTCCACGGCGTCGCGGATCTGCTCGATCTGGGGACCGAGGCCGCCGATGTCGTCGTAGGAGACGTCGGGGACCTCCTCGAGGACGAGCTGCTCCACGTCGGTGCGCTCGATGGGCTCGAGCGCGAAGCCGGTGCGGTGGTCGATGGACACGGCGTCGCCGATCTCCGGGCGGCTGCGGCGCAGCAGCCCGGAGAGCAGCAGGACGCGCTCCTCGTCGGAGCGCCCCACGGTGAGCACGCGGTCGTGGTCCACGATCTCCTTGACGGTGGCGATCTCCCCGGTCTGCTCGTAGTCGAGGACGGCGCCGACGGTGTAGTTCTGGTCGAGGAGGACCTGGCGGCCGGGCTCGCAGGCGGCGAAGCTCACGAGGGGGCTCAGGGCCACCCGCATCCGCCGGCCGGCCACGAGCACGTCGAGGGTGCGGTCGGTGACGGCCGGACCGGTGCCCGTCTGCTCGCCCACGGGGGCGCGTCCGGGATTGACCTGCAGGACGGTGCCCTGGCTCAGGGGCGGGACGAGGTCGTTCTCCAGGGCGCGCTTGAGCTGGGCGATCTCGGTGCGGGTGGCGTCGAGGAGCCGGACGAGCTTCTGGTTCTGGGTCCCGGCGGCGGCCAGCTGCTTGTCCAGGGCGCGCTTCTGGTCGCGCAGGATGTTGACCTGCCGCTGGGCGTTGACGAGGGCGCGGCGGGTCTGCTCGGCGTCGGCCGCTCCGGTGCCCGCGGGACCGGTGGCCTGCTGGGGGGAGCTCTCGTTCACGGGCGCTCCTCGTGGGGGTGCTCGGGGACGGCGCCGGGTGCCGTCTCCCCCGGTCCCTCGGGCGCCGTGCGCGGAGCGGTCCCCGCGGAGACCGCGGGCGGCGTCGCGGCCGGGTCGCCGGCGGGCGCGGTCGCGCGGGCGGCCTGCTCCGCGAGGCCCATGGCCTCGCGGCCGGCCCGGCGCAGCTTCTTGTCGGTGACGTCGCGCTCGCCGAGGGCCACGGGGGTCCAGGCCTGGAGGTCGTCCTCGCTGTACTCGGACTTGGAGGCCCGCCGCTTGGGGGCCAGCCGCTCGGAGCCGTCGGCGAGCCGGCGGGCGGAGAGCAGGAACCCGGTGTGGGCGACCATGCGGTGGTCGGGGCGCACCGCCAGGCCCTCGACGTGCCAGCCGCGCACCATGGTCTCGGAGGCGTCGGGCTCGGTGTAGCGGCCGTCGGCGCGCATGGCCTCGGCGGTGCGGGAGAGCTGGGTGACCGTCGCGACGTAGCACATGACCACCCCGCCCGGGGCGAGGGCCGTGGCCACGGCGTCGAGGCACTCCCAGGGGGCGAGCATGTCGAGGACCACGCGGTCCACGGAGCCGGGCGCCTCGAGCTCGCCGAGCTCCTCGGCGAGGTCCCCGATGCTCAGCCGCCAGGCGGGATGGGGCCCGCCGAACATCGTCTCGACGTTGCCGCGGGCGATGTCGGCGAACTCCGCGCGGCGCTCGAAGGAGTGCAGGTGCCCCTCGTCGCCCACCGCGCGCAGCAGCGAGATGGACAGGGCGCCGGAGCCCACCCCCGCCTCGACCACCCGGGCACCCGGGAAGATGTCGGCCATCGTGACGATCTGGCCGGCGTCCTTGGGGTAGACCACGGCGGCGCCGCGGGGCATGGACAGCACGAAGTCCTTGAGCAGCGGGCGCAGGGCCTGGTAGCGGAACCCGGCGGAGTTCTGCACCACGGTGCCCTCCGGCCGGCCGATGAGCTCGCCGTGGCCGAGCACCCCGCGGTGGGAGTGGAACGCGCCGTCCTCGGCGAGCGTGACCGTGTTCATCCGCCCGCGCTCGTCGGTCAGCTGCACGCGCTCCCCGGCCCGGAAGGGCCCGCGCCGGTTGGCGGCGCCGCGCGGGGACGCGGGCGAGGGGGCGGCGGTCTGGTCAGCGGTTCCGGTCATCGGCTCACTCTCGGGGCAGGGCATGGTCATCTCGTGCGGGTCCGGCGGCGCCGGCCCGGGGTCCTCCCCCATTGTGTCACCGCGGGCGTGTCCCCGTGCTCGCGGCCTCCCGCAGGCGGGGGCCCGGGGCTCAGCCGGCGAGCAGGCGCTCGAGGACCGCGCTGCGCAGCACCCCCACGAGGACGCCGCCGGGTCCCGTGACCACGTAGTGGGGGTACTCCCGGGCCGCGACCGCCCGCAGCAGCGCCTCCTCCCGCAGACCCGCGTCGAGCACGGCGTCGGCCGGCAGCTGCTGCAGCACCGAGGTCAGCGGGGTCTCCGCCCGCCGGCCGGCGGGCACCGCGTCCGCGGCGGCGGGCACCAGCAGACCCAGCACCCGGCGGTCCGGGTCCAGGGCCAGCACGTGCGGAACCGCTCCGCCCGCGGCGCGGGCGAGGTGGTCGGTGACCAGCCGGTCGGCGTGGGCCAGGGAGGCGCTCGAGGGCACCGCCACGGCGGGCTCGGCCAGGGTGGCGGCGCTGACCCCGTGCACGCGGGCCAGGACGGCGGCCGCGCGCAGGGAGGCGCCGGCGCCCTGCCACATGAAGCCGGCCACGAGGACCACGAGCACGAGCGCCACGGGCTGGCGCCACAGGCCGGTGAGGGCGGCCCCGGCCACGAGCCCCGCGGCGAGCAGCCGGCCGGTCCAGGCCGCGACCACCGTGCCGCGCTGCTCCCGGCCCGTGACCGCCCAGACCAGGGCCTCGACCACCCGGCCGCCGTCCAGCGGCAGACCCGGCAGCACGTTGAAGACGCCCACGATGAGGTTCGCCCACGTGGTGAGGTCGAGCAGCACCCAGCCGAGCGTGGGGGACGGCTCCCCGGTGCGCAGCAGCACCCAGCCGGCGAGGCCGAGCGCGAGGTTGACGGCGGGCCCGGCCAGGGAGACCGCCGCGGAGGCCCACGGGGTGCTGCGCACCTCCCCGAAGTGGGTGTGCCCCCCGAGCAGGCTCAGCACGATGCGGCTCGTGGGCCACCCGAAGGCCCGGCCCGTCCAGGCGTGGGCGAGCTCGTGCAGCAGCACGGACAGGGCCAGGGTCAGGGCGAAGCCCAGGGAGGCCGCGTAGTTGAGCGCCCCCAGGCGGGGATAGGCCTCCATGAGCACGGGGGTGTAGAGCAGGACGGTGACCGCGGCGATCAGGAACCAGGACCAGGACAGGGTCACGGGCACCCCGCCGATCCGGCCGAGGGGGATGCCCTCGGTGCGGGCGCGCCTCACGCGCGGGCCCCGGCCACGAGCCGGCCGAGGTCCGCCGGGCCCACACCGGCGAGGCTGGGCAGCACGAGGTCCGCGCCGGCGTCGTCGAGCGGGACCATGTTGGGCACCCCCACGGTGAAGATCCCCGCCGCGGTGGCCGAGCGGATGCCCGTGCGTGAGTCCTCCACCGCGACCATGCCGCCGAGCCCGAGCGGGCGGCGGGCGCGCTCGGCGAGCCCGGCGGCGCCGATCCGGTAGGGGTCGGGGGCGGGCTTGGCCGGGTGGCCGAGGTCCCCGGTGACGACGACGTCGAAGACGCCCGGGCCGCCGAAGGCCTCCAGGACGACCTCGGCCAGGGGTGCCTCGCTGCTGGTGACCAGGGCCAGGGGCACGCCGCACTCGCGCAGGGCCGCCACCAGCTCCGGCGCCCCGTCCTTGTACACGACCCGTTCCCGGGTGCGGGCCGCGACGCGGGCGACGAGCCGGTCCACGATCTCCCGGATGCCGAGGGCGACCCCCTGGCGCTGGAACACCGCGGCGGCGTCCTCGAGCCCGGTGCCGACCATGGCCAGGGCGTCGGCCTCGGTCCAGGTCCCCCCGTGGGAGCGGACCAGGTCGATCTCGGCCTCGATCCAGTACGGCTCGGTGTCCACGAGGGTTCCGTCCATGTCGAACAGCACGGCGGTGGGCAGGGGCACGCCCGGGGGCGTGGACAGGAGGCGGGACATGGCCTCCATCGTAGTGGCCGCAACACGGGCCCCCCGCTGCCGGGAGCTCTTGCCGTCGAAGTCCCGGCGCGTAGTGTGGTGCCGTGAGCAACGACTTCGACGAGACGTTCCCCCGCCCCCAGGCCGGCCCGTTCGGCGTGGTCCGCGAGGACGGTGACCGGGAGCGCGTGACCGTGCTCGTGGCGGCGTTCGAGGGCTGGAACGACGCCGGGGACGCCGCCACGGACGCGGTCAAGTTCCTCGCGAGCCAGTACGGGGCGAAGGACGTGTTCGAGGTCACGTCGGACGACTACTACGACTACCAGTTCTCCCGGCCCATCGTGCGCCGCTCGGCGACCGGCGAGGTGAAGATCGTCTGGCCCACGACCCGGCTGTCCACGGCCACCGTGCCCGGCACGAACCTCGACCTCGTGCTGCTGCACGGCTGGGAGCCCTCCTACCGGTGGCGCTCCTTCACCGCCGAGCTGCTGGAGCAGGCGACCCTGCTCGACGTCGACTTCGTGGTCATGGTCGGGGCGCTGCTCGCCGACGTCCCGCACACCCGGCCCATCCCGGTGACCAAGACCTCCGACACCGCCGAGCTCCAGGAGGAGCTCGGCATCGACTCCTCCCAGTACGAGGGGCCCACGGGCATCGTGGGGCTGCTCTCCCACATGGCCTCCCTGGGCGGGTTCCCCACGGTGAGCCTGTGGGCCGCGGTGCCCCACTACGTCGCGCAGTCCCCCTCCCCGAAGGCCGAGCTGGCCCTGCTGCGGGAGCTCGAGGAGCTGCTGAGCATCACGCTGCCCCTGGACGAGATCGCCGAGGACGCCGAGGCCTGGGAGCGGGGGGTCAACGAGCTGGCCTCGGACGACCCCGAGATCGCCGCCTACGTCCAGCAGCTCGAGGAGGCCAAGGACACCACGGACCTGCCCGAGGCCACGGGGGACGCCATCGCCAAGGAGTTCGAGCGCTACCTGCGCCGGCGTCGCGACGAGAAGTGAGCCGGCCCCGCGCCCGGGCACGGCGCGGTCAGGGGCGGCACCCGCACCGGGGTGCCGCCCCTCGCCGTGCCGCGGGAGACGTCCCGCGGCGTGGTCAGAGCTCGATGCCCAGCCGGGCGTCCACGAGGTCACGGACCAGCCGGGCGTCCGCCCCGCAGGTCCCCGGGGTGCCGCCGGCCAGGGCCGCGGCGGCCCACTCGTCCACGGCCGCCAGCGCCGCGGGGGCGTCCAGGTCGTCGGCCAGGGCGGTGCGCACGGTCTCCACGAGCGGGGCGGCGCTGCCCTCGGGGGCCACGGTGAGGGCACGGCGCCAGGTGTCCACACGGGCCACGGCGCCGGCGAGCACCTGGTCGGTCCAGAACCAGTCGTCGCGGTAGCGGTGGGCGAGGATCGCGGTGCGGATCACCGCCGGGTCCACCCCCTGCGCCCGCAGCGCGGACACGAGCACGAGGTTGCCCTTGGACTTGGACATCTTCTCCCCGTCGAGCCCGACCATCCCGGTGTGCAGGAAGTGCTGGGCCATGGGCCGTCCGGTCAGGGCCCAGCAGTGGCCGGCGCCCATCTCGTGGTGCGGGAAGACGAGGTCCGAGCCGCCGCCCTGGACGGTGAACGGCGCGGGCAGGTGCTGGAGGGCGATGAGCGAGCACTCGATGTGCCAGCCCGGGCGGCCCGCTCCCAGGGACGCCCCGTCCCAGGCCGGTTCGCCGGGGCGCTCCGCGCGCCACAGCAGCGGATCCAGCCGGTTCCGCTTGCCGGGGCGCTCCGGGTCCCCGCCGCGCTCGGCGAACAGGGGCAGCATCTGCTCGGGACTCAGGTGGGAGACGTCGCCGAGCACCCACGCGTCCGGGTCCTCGCTGGGCAGCGCGCCCGCGGCCTCCACGTCGAAGTACACGTCCCCGTCCGGCTCCCCGTCCCGGCCAGGCACCCGGTAGGCGATGCCCCGGGCCACGAGGCCCTCGACGGCGGGCACGATCCAGTCGACGGACTCGGTCGCGCCCACGTAGTGCTGGGGCGGGAGGACGTTGAGCGCGCTCATGTCCGTGCGGAACAGCTCGGTCTGCTCCTCGGCCAGCTCCCGCCAGTCCACGCCCGTCGCGGTGGCCCGCTCGAGCAGCGGGTCGTCCACGTCGGTGACGTTCTGGACGTAGTCCACCGGGGTCCCCGCGTCCAGCCAGGCCCGGTGCAGCAGGTCGAAGGCCACGTAGGTGGCGGCGTGGCCCATGTGCGTGGCGTCGTAGGGGGTGATCCCGCAGACGTACAGGCTCGCCCGGTCCTGCCGGGGAAGCTCCGTCAGCCGCCGCAGCCGGGTGTCCTGGACGACGGGCAGGGACGCCTCGCCGGGGAGGTCGGGGACGGGACGGGCGGACCAGGCTTTCATGCTCACCTCGGGTGGTTCGGGGACGGGACGACGGCGGCGCGGGGCCTCGTCCAACCTACCGGACCGGCCGGCTCCCCCGGCCCCCGGGGCTGAGCGGTCCGGGGCGTGCGGGACTCAGGCGCTGATGACCCCGAGCCCCAGGAGCACGAAGATGGCCAGGCCCAGCGCGATGCGGTACCACACGAAGATCGTGTAGCTGCGGTTGGAGATGTAGTGCATGAACCAGCCGATGATCACGTACGCCACCACGAACGCGATGCCCGTGGCCACGAGCGTCTCCGTCATCCCGTAGGGACCCTCCTGCGGCTGCCCCACGGTCTGGGCCAGCTTGTACAGACCCGAGGCGAAGACGGCCGGGATGGCCAGCAGGAAGGCGTAGCGGGCGGCCGCCTCCCGGGTGTAGCCCATGAGCAGTCCCGCGGTGATCGTGCCCCCGGAGCGCGAGACGCCCGGGATCAGGGCCAGCGCCTGGGCCAGGCCGTAGAGCACGCCGTGCTTGACGGTGAGGTCGTCGAGGTGGCGGGCCTGCCGGCCGACCCGGTCCGCCACCGCCAGGATCACGCCGAAGACCACGAGCATCGTGGCCGTGATCCACAGGGACCGGAACTCCGTGTCGATGTAGTCCTCCAGCAGCAGCCCGAGCACGCCGATGGGCAGGGACCCCAGGATGATCAGCCACCCCATCCGGGCGTCGGGGTCCGAGCGCTCCACGCGGCCCACCAGGGACAGGCTCCAGCGCGAGACGATGCGGGCGATGTCGCGCCAGAAGTAGATGATGACGGCGGTCTCGGTGCCCAGCTGCGTGATGGCCGTGAACGCGGCCCCCGGGTCGGCGCTGTTGGGCAGGAGCTCCCCCACGATGCGCAGGTGCGCCGAGGAGGACACCGGGAGGAACTCGGTCAGGCCCTGGACCAGGCCCAGAATGATGGTTTCGATCCAATTCACCCGGCCACCCTACGGCACCTCCCGCGCCGCGGCGGGCGGGACAGGCCCGGGCGCGGCAGGAGCGGCCCGCGGTGCGGGCCGCTCCTGCCGATGCGGTGGCGGGGCTCAGCGGCCGGAGCGCGCCCCGTCGGTGTCGTCGAGGTCCTCGTAGTCCTCCTCGTCGACGAGGTCCTCGTCGAGCATCTCGTTGTCCTCCAGCAGCTCCTCGTCGTCCTCGTCGTCGTCCGAGTCCTCGTCGTCGTCGTCCGAGTCGTCGTCGGAGTCGTCCTCCGCGAAGACGGTCAGCGGGGTGACCTCGTCGTAGGCGTCGTAGAGCGCCTCCTCGTAGGCGTCGAAGGCGTCCGCGATGGCGATGTAGGCGCCGTCCACGGCGGGGTCGTCGTCGCTGCGCCGGTTCGACGCGGCGACGAGGTGTTCTTCGAAGGCGCTCACGAGAGCCTGCAGCGCGGCCCGAGGATCATTGCTCATGGAGTAGACGTTAGCGCTATTCCGTGCAGAATGGGGACCGATGAGAGAACAAGTCCGGACCAGCACGGCGACCCTCACGAGGGACGCCGACCAGCGCTACGAGTACCTCCTGCTGACCGTCGCGCCGCACGAACTGCTCAGCGACGCGCGGGCCCGGCTCAGCGAGCACGCCGAGTACGGCAAGTGGGAGCTGACCCGCTCCGTCCTGCTCTACGGCGGCACCCGCAAGTACTGGCTGCGCCGCCGCGTCATGCGCGTGGAGCGCACCGTCTGAGCCCGGAGGCCCCGCGGCGGGATCGGCGGGGCCGGGTCAGTACCGGGTCAGCAACCGGTGCAGCACGCGGGAGCCGAACTCCAGGGAGTCCGTGGGCACGCGCTCGTCCACGCCGTGGAACATGGACGGGAAGTCCAGCTCGTCCGGCAGGCGCAGCGGCACGAAGCCGTAGCCGGTGATGCCGAGCGGGTCCAGGGACTTGTTGTCCGTCCCGCCGGAGAGCATGTACGGCAGCACGACCGCTCCGGGGTCCTCGGCGTGCAGGGCGTCGACCATGGCGTCGACCACGGTCCCGGAGAAGGGCACCTCGAGGGCGATGTCGTCGGACTCGAACTCGAAGGACACCCCGTCCCCGGCGAGCTCCGCGAGCTTGGCCAGCACGACCTCCCGCTGCCCGGGCAGGTAGCGCACGTCCAGCCCGGCCTGGGCCGAGCCGGGGATCACGTTGACCTTGTAGCCGGCCTCGAGCATGGTCGGGTTCGCGGTGGTCTGCAGGGTGGCGCCCACGAACCGCGCCACCGAGCCCAGCTCGGCGAGCAGCCGCTGGGGGTTCTGCGGGTCGAACTCCACGCCCGTCAGCTCGGTGACCGAGTCCAGGAACGCCCGGGTGGTCTTGGTGAGCTCGATCGGCCACCGGTGCTCGCCGATGTCGGCCAGCGCCCGGGAGAGCCGGGTGACCGGGTTGTCGTCGTTGATCTGGGACCCGTGACCGGCCGTGCCCTGCGCGTTGAGGCGCAGCCACATGAGGCCCTTCTCCGCCGTCTGCAGCAGGTAGGCCCGGCGGCCGCCGATGGTGGCCGAGTACCCGCCCACCTCGCTGATGGCGTCCGTGACGCCGTCGAAGAGCTCCCGGTGGTGCTCGGCGATCCAGTGGGAGCCGTACACCATGCCGGCCTCCTCGTCGGCGAAGAAACCGAAGACGATGTCCCGGCGCGGGCGCTCACCCGTGCGCACCATGTGGCGCAGCACCGAGATCATCATGGCGTCCATGTCCTTCATGTCCACGGCCCCGCGGCCCCAGATCATGCCGTCCTTGAGCTCGCCGCCGAACGGGTCCACCGACCAGTCGGCGGCGATCGCGGGCACCACGTCCAGGTGGCCGTGCACCAGCAGGGCGTCGGCGGACGGGTCGGTGCCCTCGATCCGGGCGAAGACGTTGGCCCGGCCGGGCGCCGACTCGAGGACGGTCGTGGCGATCCCGACCTCCTCGATCAGCCCCGCGACGTACTCGGCGGCCCGCCGCTCCCCCTTGGCGTCACCGCTGCCGTAGTTGGAGGTGTCGATGCGGATGAGATTGCGGCAGATCTCGACGGTCTCGGCCTCGGGCGAGGACGCGGCCGCCGCGGCGGCGACGGTCTGAGGATCGGTCATGGCGGTCCTTCCTGTGGTGCCTGGTGGGCGGGGGCGGGCGGCGCTCAGCGGACGAAGGCGTCGCGGCCGGGGTAGTGCCTCAGCACGAGGCGTCCGGACTCCTCGACCACGAGGACCTCCTCCGCCCTGCCGGGCGCGTCCTCGGGTGCGACTTCGAGCCGGTGGCCGTCCGGCGTCGTGACGGCGTCGCCCTGGACGGCGAGCGTCCCATAGCGGGAGGTGTCGGGGTGCCGGCGCTCGAGGTAGCCGGGGCAGTACTGCGAGTTGCCGTCCGTGGCCCGGTGCACGAGGTCGTGGGACAGCAGACCGCAGGCGGTCTCCCAGTCGCGCTCGGCCATCGCGTCGACGAAGGCCGTGGTGACGCCCTCGGGCGTGCCGAGGTCCGGACCGCACCCGCTCAGCCCCACGGCGACGGCGGCGGCGATCGTGCCCAGCACCGGCGGTCGCCGGATGCCGGTGGCGCGGCTGGCGTGGACGGTCATCGGGCTCCTCTCCGGGGGTGCGTCCCCAGCCTATCGTCCTCCGTCCCCGGGACCGGCCGGCGCCCGGACGCCGCCGGCGGCGCGCCGCAAGGAGCGGGGCGTGCCTGCCGGCGGCGGCCGGGACACGGTGTCGGCGACCGGCGTCCGGACCCCCGGCAGGGCAGGACCGACGGCACGGGAACAGATCACTCTAACCACGGGAATACCGCCCGGCGGGGACATTCCGTGATGTCGCCGTTATTGTTCCGTGATAGGCGAAACAATTTCACACATTTCGTATTTGCAATGGGAATTCCCTAGCATTTCCCTGGGCGACTTCCCCAGCCCAATCTGTCTCGTCGTCCGGCCGGACGGCGATAGCCCCCCGCCGCACGGAACCCCCCATTCGTCCGTGCGTGCAGACAGACCAGGAAGCAGAAGCACCCATGGCGAAACACCGCTGCGCCCCCGCGCGCCGTCACGGCCGCATGGCCGCCCTGGCCCTCTCCGCCGGCATCGGCGCCACCACACTGACCGGCACCTCCCTGCTGACCGGCACCGCGGCCCACGCGGCCGCGCAGGACATCGTCACGGTGGACGCGGCCACCCGTCAGTCCGACGCCCAGCTGATCCTCGACGAGATCAACCGCTACCGCGAGTCCCTCGGCGTGAAGCCCCTGAAGTACTCGGCGACGCTGTCCCAGGTGGTGCAGAAGGAGTCCGACCGTCAGGTGGTCGAGGAGGAGTTCTCGCACAGCACCTCCTTCCTGACGGATCCGCGGACCGGCCCGTGGACCAGCGCCAACGAGGTCATCGCCCTGGAGTACCACCGGGACGTGAGCGCCCTGGTCCGGTGGTGGAAGTCCTCGGCCGCCCACGACAAGGCGCTCAAGGACCCCCGGCACGAGGTGATCGGGATCGGCCTCACGTACGCCGACGGCCGGCTCGAGAACACCGGGAAGCCCTGGCAGGTGCTCTCCACCGTCAACCTCTACGGGTACGCCAATGGCGGCGCGCCCGCGGACGCGTCCACGCGCGTGGACGGAGCCCCCGCCTACGGCTACGAGACGTCGCAGCCCGTCCAGACCCCGGCCGGCTACGGCGTGGCCGGTGCGATCGGCGCGAAGTACCACGCCCTGGGCGGGGCTCCCGTCCTCGGGCAGCCCGTGACCGCGGAGCTCGGCGGCCTGCGCGCCGGGGGCGTCTACCAGGAGTTCTCCCTCAACGGGCGCAAGACCACCCTGTACTGGAGCCCCGCCACCGGCGCGCACTGGGTCGAGAACCCCACCGCCATCGGCCAGAAGTTCGTGGCGGCGGGACGGGAGAACGGCTACGGCTTCCCGACCACGGACGAGCGGCGCCTGGCCGACGGGTCCTCCTACCAGGTCTTCTCCCGGGACGGGGTCCTCACCAAGGTCATGTGGACCCGTGCTTACGGAGCGCGCGCGGTCAACGAGACCGGCGCCATCGGCCGCGCCTGGAAGGCCGCCGACTTCGAGCGGGGCTACGGCTACCCGGTCACCGACCCGATCCGCTACGGCACCACCGTGTACCAGCGCTTCTCCAACGGCTACAAGGTGAACTGGTCCTCCACCAGCGGGCAGGTCTGGGTCACCGGCTGGTGACCGCGGTGCCCCGGGGCCGGTGCCCCGGGGCACCCGTGGACTCAGTGCTCGAGCACGATCTTGCCGACGTGCCGGGCGGACTCCAGCTCGCGGAAGGCGTCGGCGGCGTCGGCGAGCGGGTGCCGCCGGTCGATCAGCGGGCGCAGCCCGGTCGCGTCGAGCGCGCGCACGAAATCGGCCTGGTCCCGCCGGCTGCCCACCAGCAGCCCCTGGAGCCTGACCTGCCGGGCCATGAGCAGCGCCGTGGGGACGTCGCCGGCGGCACCGGTGAGGACCCCGATCAGGGAGATGTGGCCGCCGACCCGCACGGCCCGGGCGGACTGGGCCAGCGTGCCCGGCCCGCCGACCTCCACGACGTGGTCCGCGCCGCGGCCGTCCGTGAGCTCCTGGACGGTGCGCCCCCACTCGGGGGTCTGCCGGTAGTTGACGACGTGGTCGGCGCCGAGCTCCCGGACCCGGTCGAGCTTGGCGTCGGAGGAGGACGTGACCACGACGGTGGCGCCCATGGCCTTGGCGAGCTGCACGGCGAAGATCGAGACCCCGCCGGTGCCGAGGGCCAGGACCACGTCCCCCGGCCGCAGTCCCCCGTCGACCACGAGGGCCCGCCAGGCGGTGACACCGGCCGTGGTGATGGTCGCGGCCTCGGCATGGGTCCACCCGGCCGGGGCGCGGGTGAACCAGGTGGCCGGACGCACCACGGCCTCCCGGCCGTAGCCGTCGAGGCCGTCGCCCGGGACGCGCCGGAAGTCGCCGTCCACGGGGGGCCCGTCCTGCCACAGCGGGAAGAAGCAGGAGACCACGGCGTCGCCCTCCGCGAGGTCCTCGACGCCCTCCCCGACGGCCTCGACGACGCCGGCGCCGTCCGCCAGCGGGATCCTCCCGTCCTGGGTGCGCGTCCGGCCCGCGACCACGAGGTAGTCGTGGTAGTTCAGGGAGCTGGCGCGCACGCGGACACGGACCTCGCCGGGCCCGGGCGCCCCGGGTTCCGGCACGTCCTCGACCGTGAGCCGGTCGAGGCCGCCGGGGGCGGGGACGGTCAGCTGCTTCATGGTGGCTCCTCCGGCGGGCGTCGGCGGTCGGTGGTCGCCGCCCACGATAGCCGCCGCCCCCGGAGCTGTCATGAGCGCCCTGGTCAGCGCTCGGGGACCGGCCCGCCGGTGCCGTGGCCGTGGGCCCGGGCGGACGGGCCTCGCTCTAGTGGGCGCCCACCCCACGGGCCTGCCGTGCCGCGGCCTCGGCACCCTGCGTCCAGCGCTCCCCGTGGCCGGGCAGCACGGTGCGCGCCCCGGTCGCGGCGACCGCGTCGAGGGAGCGCAGGGCCGCGGCGGAGTCGCGGGTGGCCGCGCCCGCGATGATCTGCGGGCCCCGACGGCCGGTGTAGGGGTCCAGCGTCACGAGGGCGTCCCCGCTCAGGACGGCCGCCCGGTCCGGCAGGTCCAGGACGCAGTGCCCGTCCGTGTGGCCCGGGGTGTGCACCGCCACGGGCCGGCCCGGCACCGGCAGTGCCACGCCGGTGCTCAGCGGGCGCATCTCCCGGACTCCCCGGACCGTGAGCGCCCCGGCCGCCGCCATCCGTCCGAGCAGGGGCAGGGACCGGGGGTGGGCCAGGGGGTAGAGGAACCGGTTGCGCTCCGTGCGGTACCGGTACGGGTGGGCGGCCAGGCGGGCGTCGTCCGGGTGGCCCAGCACGGGAAGCCCCCACTGCTCCTGGGCGCGGCGGGCGAAGCCCACGTGGTCGAAGTGCGCGTGCGTGAGCAGCAGAGCCCTGACCTCGTCCGGGCGCCGGCCCCGCTGCTCGAGGGCCGCGAGCAGCATGGGCCACATGCTGGGCAGCCCGGCATCCACGAGCGTGATGCCGTCCTCGTCCTCGATCAGGTAGCAGTTGACGTGGGCGTGGGCGATGCGGTGCACACCGTCGGCCACTTCGGGCGTGAACATGGCTCTCCTCACTCGATCAGTGTGCTGATCATATCGCCGACCCCGGCGCCGGTCACGACACCGGCCCGCGGACGGCCCCGACACGGCCGCATCCCGGTAGGATGGGGCGCACCAGGACCCGGCGGATCCCCCCGGTCCCCGGCACGGGCCCTGGCTCCCCCGGCCTGCCCCCCGAAAGGTCCCGCTGTGCACGATCAGCGTCCCGATGCCCTGCCCACCGTGGAGATCGTCGCCGTCCCCTTCCACCGGTTCCGCCGGCGGCCCTGGGCCATGACCTTCTCCCCCGCCGACGGCGGCCGTTCCGTCCGGCGCACGTTCACGGACTTCCGGGAGGCCGTGGTCGCGGCACGCGCCCTGGCGCTGGAGCACCGCGCACCCGTCGGCGTCTGATCCCGTCCGGGGCCGGCCCGCGCCGCTCCCCGGGCGTCCCGTCCCTACTCGGTGAGGGCCTCCAGGAGGACGTCGGCGACGGCCTGGCTCGACCGGGGGTTCTGCCCGGTGATCAGGTTGGCGTCGCGGATGACGTGACTGGACCAGGCGGGACCCGTCTCCACGACCGCCCCCTTCTCCCGCAGCACGGTCTCGAGGAACCAGGGGGAGTTCTGCCCGGTGCCGCCGCCGAGCTCCTCCTCGTTGCTGAAGGCGGTGAGCCTGCGGCCGGCGAAGAGGAACGTGCCGTCGTCCTGGGCGCTGAGCAGCGCGGCGGGGCCGTGGCAGAACGGGGCGATGAACCGGCCGGCCCGGTCCGAGGCGGCGAGGATCCGGCCGAGCGAGGGGTCCCGGACGAGGTCCGCCATGGGGCCGTGGCCGCCGGGCAGGACCACGGCGTCGTAGTCGGTCTCGTCCACCTCGGCCAGGACGCGGGGCGCGGCGAGCTCCGCGCCGATCTGCTCGAGGTAGGCGCGGAACTCGTCGGCCCGCTCCCGGCCGCCGGCCGCGTCCGGGGTGAGGCTGGCGGGGTCCACGGTGGGCCGGCGCGCGCCCGGGGTGGCGAGGTCGACCGTGTGCCCCGCCCCGCGCAGGGCACGGTGGGCGACGACGAGCTCCTCGGCCCAGAAGCCGGTGGGATGCTCGGTGCCGTCCCGCAGGGTGAGGGAGTCGGCCGCCGAGACGATCATGAGAACACGGGCCATGATGGGTTGCTCCTCCACTGTGCAGTCCGTCCGGGTGGTGCCCGTCGTGCCGACCCGTGCCGGGAGCGGCACGGAGGCGGTCCGGGTGTTTTCCCTCGTGCGTGCCGCAACGGCTCCGCCCGGGCGCTTATTCCGCCCGCCGCCCAGGCGGCGTCGCTATGCTGACCGGGATTCCGGCACGACCGAGGAGGTCTCCATGGACGAGCGCGACGCGGACCGGCAGGACGGGCCACGACACCCCGAGCAGCGTGCCGACCGGCACGCGGGTCCGCGACCCGGCCGGCGCACGGTCGTCATCACCGGCGGCAGCGACGGCATCGGGGCGTCGGCCGCCCGCGAGCTGGCCGGTCGGGGCCACGACGTCGTCGTGGTGGGACGATCGGGCGAGAAGACCGCGGCGGTGGCCGGGCCCCTCGGGCTCCGCCACTTCACCGCGGACTTCGCCCGGCTCGAGGACGTGCGCCGGCTCGCCCGGGAGCTGCAGGAGTCCGTCCCGCGGATCGACGTCCTGGTCAACAACGCCGGCGGGATCTTCGACCGCCGAGAGCTGACGCCCGACGGGCACGAGATGACGTGGCAGGTCAACCACCTGGCGCCCTTCCTGCTCACCCACCTGCTGCTCGACCGGCTCGTGGCGGACCGCGCGGCCGTGCTCAGCACGTCCAGCATCGCCGCCCGCATCGGCCGGCTCTCACCGGAGGTCCTCGTCGACGACCGGCGCTGGTCCCCGCAGGGCGCCTACGGGGACACGAAGCTCGCCAACATCCTCGTCACCCGCGGTCTCGACCGCCGGCACGGGCCGGACGGCCTCGCCGCCGCGGCGTTCCACCCCGGGGGCGTCGCGACGAACTTCGCCTCGGGCACCACCACGGCCCTGCGGTTCCTCTACCGCACGCGCCTGGGCCGCCGGCTCATGATCACCCCCGAACAGGGCGCGGAGACGCTGGTGTGGCTGGCCGACGGCACCCCCGGCGAGGACTGGCGCTCCGGGGGCTACTTCGAGAAGAAGCGGCCGGCCCGCGCCCCGTCCCGCGCGGCCGACGACGCGCTCGCGGACGCCCTGTGGCGGCGCAGCGCCGAGCTCGTGGGGCTCAGCCCGGGACGTCCGGCCGGCTGAGCACCAGCGCGTCGACCTTCGCCCAGAGCTGCTCGACCGTCCCGTCGTTGACGATGACGGCGGTGATCCAGCGCGGGTCGATGCCGGCCTCCGAGGGGTGCGGGTCGTCCGGGGCGGCGGCTCCCGGGCGCACCACGTGCACCACCCGGCCCCCGGCGGCCGCGATGGCCTCGGCCTCGACGTCGAAGCGCACGTCCGTGAACACGACCGGCCCGCCCAGGCGCCGGGCGGTCTCCAGGCCGCGGTCCGCCCAGACCCTCTCCCCGAAGACGGCCTTGCCCGCCTCGTTGCCGACCTTCTGCAGCAGCGTCCGGATCTCCCGGTGCACCGGGTCCCGCGCCTCGTCCTTGAGCCGACCCCAGTCCCCGCCGACCTCCGCCAGGACCGTGGCGAGCCGCAGGGGCGTGCCGTCCCGGACGCCCACGAGGGGGTCCAGCTCGCTCAGGAACAGCCGCAGCGGGTCGGCGAAGGCCACCCGGGCGTAGCCGTGCGCGGCCACGAGACGGTCACCGCACGTGTCCTTGCCGGACTGCTTGCGCCCGTGCAGCCCGATCAGCCGCGGGCGGGGATCCGGTTCCTGCGCCATGACGGGTCTCCTCCGGTCGTGCGCCGACGTGGTCCAGCGTACGGCCGGTGATGCCCCCGTGCACCCGGGATTCACCCGGCCCCGACTTGCACTATGATGGCTTGAGTGCAAACCCATTCGATCCCCGGGCGTCCTCGATGACGGCGGGCGCCCGGGAGCAGCGCATGCGCAGGACCCGCCGCTCCCTCGTCGCCGGCGCACGCCGGCTGACCGCCGAGCGCGGGCTGGCCGGGTTCACCGTGGACGAGCTCTGCGCGGAGGCCGGGATCTCGCGGCGGAGCTTCTTCAACTACTTCGCCTCCAAGGACGACGCCGTGCTGGGCACCCCGGTCCGGGACCCGCTCGAGGCCTTCGGCGAGGAGTTCGTGGCCGGGGGTTCCGCGCCGGACGGCGCGCCGCTGCTGACGGCCCTGCAGGAGCTCGTCGTGCGCTCCTTCGCCCTCGTGGAGGGACCCCACGACCGGATTCTGCTGCTCGACGTCCTGCGCCGGGAGCCCGTGCTCCTCCAGCGGCTCACCGAGACCATGGAACGCCGGCTCGCCGAGCTGACGGAGCTCATCGCGCGCCGGGAGGGCTGCGGGGACCAGGACCCGTTCCCCGGTGTGGCCGCCGCCGTCGTCTCCCACCTCGCCGGGCACACCGTCCACGAGCTCCTCGCGACCCGGCCGGCCGGCGCGGACCCGGACGACTCCCCGCCCCTGGAGGAGTTCGCGGAGCTGCTGGCCCGCAACGTCCGCCTCGCCGGGATCCTGCTCTCCCCCGTCTCCGACGCCCCGCCGGCGACGCCGGACGCCGCCGCGGACACCTCCTCCACCACCTCCCCGGACACCCCTGACACGGTCCCGGACACCGAAGGACACCCATGACCACCACCCCGCCCGCGGTCGCGCCGGACACCCCGCTGCTGGTGCTGACCCAGAAGCGGATCTGGATCATCTTCTCCGCCCTCATCGCCGGGATGATGCTCGCCAGCCTCGACCAGACGATCGTCTCCACCGCCATGCCGACCATCGTCGGCGAGCTCGGCGGCGTGGAGCACCAGGCCTGGATCACCACGGCCTACCTGCTGGCCACGACCGTCGTGATGCCGGTCTACGGCAAGTTCGGCGACGTCCTGGGCCGGCGCAACCTTTTCCTCGTCGCCATCGCGCTGTTCACCCTCGCGTCGGTGGGCTGCGCCCTGGCCACCGGGTTCTGGCAGTTCGTGACCTTCCGCGCGATGCAGGGGCTCGGCGGCGGTGGACTGATGATCCTCTCCCAGGCGATCATCGCGGACATCGTCCCGGCCTCCGAGCGCGGCAAGTACATGGGCCCGCTCGGCGGCATCTTCGGGCTCTCCGCCGTGGCGGGGCCGCTGCTCGGCGGCTACTTCGTGGACCACCTCAGCTGGCAGTGGGCCTTCTACGTCAACATCCCCATCGGCGTCGCCGCCTTCGCCATCGCGTGGTTCACCCTGACCCTCCCGCACCGGCGCGCGACCCGCAGGATCGACGTGGCCGGCGTGCTCCTGCTGTCCGTGGCGACGACCTGTCTCATCCTCTTCACCGAGTTCGGCGGCAGTGCCGAGCACGGCTGGGGCGCGGCCGCCACCTGGGCCTGGGCGGGCGGCATGCTCGTGGCCGCGGGGCTGTTCACGTGGAACGAAACGCGGGCCGAGGACCCGATCATCCCTCTCGGCCTGTTCCGCAACCCGGTGTTCGTCAACGCCACCGCGATCGGCCTCACCCTGGGGCTGGGGATGTTCGCCGCCATCGCGTTCGTGCCCACGTTCCTGCAGATGTCCTCCGGCACCTCGGCGGCGGAGTCCGGGCTGCTCATGGTCCCCATGATGGTCGGGCTCATGGGCACCTCGATCTGGTCCGGCATCAGGATCTCCCGCACCGGTCGGTACAAGGGCTACCCGCCGGCGGGCACGCTCATCACGGCGGCGGCCATGCTCGCCATGACCACACTGGCCGCCGAGACGCCGATCTGGTTGATCTGCGTGTACCTCTTCGTGTTCGGCGCGGGCCTGGGCCTGATCATGCAGGTCATCGTCCTCGTGGTGCAGAACGCCGTGGACCCGTCCCTGGTGGGCACCGCCACGAGCACCACCAACTACTTCCGCGAGGTCGGCGCTGCCCTCGGCGTGGCGATCTTCGGCGCGATCTTCACCAACAACCTCTCGGAGCGGCTCACGGCGGTCTTCACGGGCGCCGGCGCCTCCGCCGACCGTGCCGGGGAGGCGACCGCCACGCTGGACCCGCGGACCCTGGCGCAGCTGCCCGAGACCGTCCGCGAGGGCGTCGTCACCGCGTACGCCGACTCCCTCGCCCCGGTGTTCTGGTACCTCATCCCCTTCATGCTGCTGGCCTTCGTGCTGGCGGTGTTCCTCCGGCAGATCCCGCTCTCGGACACCGCCGGCATGGTGGCCCGCGGCGAGGCCATCGGCGGCGCGGAGGCCGCGGCCCACGAGGCCGCGGCCAAGGAGGCCGCGACGGCGGCTGCGACAGGGGCTCCGACGGAGGAGCCGACCGGGGCCGCGGCGCACGGCGGGACGCGCCGAGCAACCCTCCCGCGCCACCCCGCCCCCTGACGGGCCGCGGCGCCGGACCGGTCCGGGGAGGCCGGTCCGGGAAGGCCGGGCCGGGGCAGGAACTGACCGAAAGGCCATGTGCTTCAGTGAACGCCCCCGGTAGATTGAGGCCCGGACCGGCTCCGCGACCGGTCCGGGCTGCACTGCCCTTCTCCCCCCTCCGGAAGGAATCGTCATGATCAGACTGGTCGGCGAGTTCGACGCGTTCTTCAACCCCAATGTCACGGCCATCCTCGGCATGTTCTTCGACCTGGTCCGCGCGCTGCTGCTCGGCGGCTGAGCCCCGGTCCGCCCCGCGCCCTCGGCGCCGCCGGAGCTCCTCCGGCGGCGCCGACCGCGTTCCCGGAGGCTTCCGGCGCCCCGCGCCGACTGCTAGGTTCGGCGCACCAGGCACCCGGCGGAGCGTCCGCCCCGCCGCGCAGACCCCGGGAGGTCTCCGTGAGCCAGCACCTCCACGTCGGCGGAGCCACCGGCGTCGGCACCCGCGCCGTGGTGGTCCGCGGCGGCCCCGTCCTGCGCACCGAACGGCGCACCGTCGTCGACGAGACCGACCGGACCGTCACGGTCGACGACGGCACCCGGTTCGCCAAGGCCTCCGGGCCGGTGCGGAACGACCCGGAGACCGCCGAGCCGGACGGCGCGCCCGCCCCGGTCCGGCTCGTGACGGAGGGACACCCGGCGTTCGAGCAGCTGTGGGCCGACGCGGTCCTCAGCACGTTCACCGACCAGGACCACGCCGCCTACGTGGAGGGCCTGATCGCCTCGAACCGGCTGGCGCGGCGCGGCGACGTGCACGCCCACTACGACGTGGCCGCCATCATCGACGAGCTGGCCGCCCTGCACCCCGATCTCGAGGCGATCCCCGAGGACCTGTTCTGGGCGGTCGTCGACCGGCACGGCCGCGAGGACGACCGGGACACCACGGCCTGACGCCGCCCCGGGACGGCCCACCGGATCCCGCCTCAGCCCAGGCGCCCGCCGGAGTGCCGCAGGTAGCAGCGGGCGCACATCGACTCGTAGGACACCGCCACGCCGTCGATGGCCACCTGGTCGCCCTCGAGGACAGGCTGCCCGTCCACGGTGCGGGCGTTGAACATCGCCTTGGACCCGCAGCGGCAGATCGTGCGCAGCTCCTCGACCGTGTGGGCCACGGCCAGCAGACGGGCGGCGCCCGGGAACGCCTCGGTGCGGAAGTCCGTGCGCAGCCCGTAGGCGAGCACCGGCACGTCGTCGAGCACCGCGATGCGCAGCAGGTCGTCGACCTGCGCCGGTTCGAGGAACTGCGCCTCGTCGACCAGCAGGCAGTGCACGGGGCCGCGGTGCGCGACGGCGGACCGGAAGCGCTCGCGCGCCGCGTCGCCGGCGGCCAGCAGCAGGTCGACCCGCCGGGACTCCCCCAGCCGGGAGACCACGGTGTCCGCGCCCTTGGAGTCGATCGAGGGCTTGGCGACGAGGACCGTCTGGTCGCGCTCCTCGTAGTTGTGGGCGGCCTGGATCAGCACCGTGGACTTGCCGGAGTTCATCGCCCCGTGCCGGAAGTAGAGCTTCGCCATCAGCGGGTGCCGGCGGGCCGGAGGCCGGGGGTGGTCATGGCGGTCTCTCCTGGGGGGGGGTCGTGCCGGGTGGCCGGCGGGGGGCCGTGCGTGCCGGTGAACACCCTACGTCGGACCCGCCGGTGGCGGGCACGGCCGGGACGCCCGCTAGCCTGGAGCCCATGGGTTGGCACATCGGCACCTCCGGGTGGAGCTACGACCACTGGGAGCACGTCCTCTATCCCCCGGGCACCGCCCCCGCGAAGCGCCTGGAGCTCTACACCCGGGCCTTCTCCACCGTGGAGCTCAACGCCAGCTTCTACCGCTGGCCGCGCGGCGCCACCTTCGCCGGCTGGAACCGGCGCCTGCCGGAGGGCTTTCGGATGACGGTCAAGGCTCCGCGCGGGCTCACGCACGCGAAGAAGCTCTACGCGCCCGAGACCTGGAGCCGGCGGATCGCGGAGTCCTGGCACGAGCTGCGCGACCGGCGCGGGGTGCTGCTCGTCCAGCTCCCGCCGGCGCTGGGCCGCGACGACGCGCGGCTCGACTGGTTCCTGGCGGGGCTGCCGGACTGGCTGCCGGTCGCGGTGGAGTTCCGGCACGACAGCTGGGTGCACCCGGAGGTGTTCGAGCTGCTCCGGCGCCACGGCGCGGCGTACGTGGTGATGAGCGGGGCCGGGCTGCCCTGCGTGCTGGAGGCCACGGCCCCGGTCGTCTACGTCCGCCTCCACGGCCCCGACCACGACCACCTGTACGCGGGCTCCTACCCGGACGAGGACCTGGCCTGGTGGGCGGACCGGATCCGGGAGTGGCACCACGACGGGCGGGAGGTGTACGCCTACTTCAACAACGACGGTGACGGCCACGCCGTGCGCAACGCCCTGACGCTGCGCGGTCTCCTCGAGCACGGATGAGCCGCGTCCCGGGCCGAGGGCCCCCGCCGGCACCGGGACCTGCCGGGCACGGGCTCCCGGGGCTTAGGATGTGGCCACCCCGTCGAGCAGGACGGCCGAACAGGACAGGAGCCGGAGATGGACCGCTACCCGGAACCCGCGGACCGCGACGAGGCCTGGGCGGAGACGAGCCAGGAGAGGCTGGGGATCCGCGACGAGGACTGGCTGACCGCCACCACGGACGGCAGCAACAGGCGCGCGGACCCGCGGGACGAGCAGGAGGACACCGTGCCGCCGGAGGACCTCGAGACCGGGCTCCCCGCGGACGAGGAGTAGCGCGACCCGCGCCGGCCGCCGCCCGGGCTTGCACTGTCCCGGCGGTGTCTCCCACCATGGAAGGCCTGCCCCCGGCACCGGGAGGCGGAACGTGTTGAGGGCCCGGGACCTCCGGTGGACGGAGGTCCCGGGCCTTCGCAGTGCTCGGGACGCCCGCAGCCGGGCCGGGAGGCCGGCCGCGGAGGCCGCCGGCCGGCCCACGGGGGCGGGAACGTCCTGGCCCGCACTGCTCAGCGCCGGTGCGCGTACAGGTCGCGCAGCAGGGCGATCTCGGCGCCGTGGTGGATCAGCTCCCGGTTGACGTGCAGCACGAGCGCGAGCATCGGCAGTTCGCCGTACGGGCCCTCCACCGGGCCGCACGGGCGGGCCAGGTCGGACTCCGAGAGCGCGCGCACCCCGGTCATCCAGCGGTCGTACTCGCGGTCGAGCTGGGCCAGCGCCGCGTCGGCGGTCCCCGCGTAGACCCAGGTCCCGTAGGACGCCTCCGGGCCGGCGAAGTGACCGTGGCTGCGGACCGCGAGCACACCGACCACGAGGTGCGCGAGCCGCCACGCGATGGTCGTGAACGGCGCGGGGACCGGTTCGGGGTACGCGAAGTCGACCACGAGCTCCGCCCCGCCCGTCTGCAGGGGCGTCAGCCGCCGGGTCCGGTCGTGGACCGTCCACGCGGACCCGCCGGTGGGGTCGTAGACGTACTCCGTGTCGCTCAGGCCGGCGAGGCGGGGCCGCAGCTGCTGGGTCCAGTGCCGGTCGATCTGGTCGATGGCGCAGGCGGCGACGTCGAGGTCGGTCATGGCGGTTCCTTCCCGCTCGGGACGCCCCGGACGGTCGTGCGGGGACGGGACCAGTGTGCGCCCCGGAGCAGGCACCTGCCCCCCTTCCGTGGACCCCGACGAGGCGATCAGGCCCCCACCGTGCCCGCGGTCGCTAGGGCAGGTCCTGGTAGCCGACCTCGTACTCGGTCACGTCCAGGACGCGTGAGCCCGAGGTGGCCGCGGCGCGCTCGCGGACCGCCTCCACGGTGGACCGGGTGGCGGCCAGGGCCTCCTCGTCCGCCCAGAAGGTGATCGAGACGGACCGCCCGGAGGCGCGGTCGACCAGGCTCAGCGCTCCGCGGTAGCCGCCCAGCCGCTGGACGTCCGGCATCACCTCGGAGCGCAGCGCGGCCAGCCCGTCGTCGTAGTCCTCCGGATAGCCGCCCTCGTACGTGCTGACCCGTGCGTACATCGTCCGTCTCCCCCCGGTCGGTGCGAACAGGGTACGCACCGGCCGGGAGCGCGCGCCAGCAGCCGCGGCCCCGGGCCCGGCTCGGCACGCGGCTCGGAAGGCCCCGAAAAGACGCCCCAGGACACGACGACGATCAGCGCGGCGCCGACGCAGCGCCGACGACCGGCAGGGCGATCCCGCGCGGGGTCAGGGGCAGCGAGGCGCGGCGGACGAGCTCCGTGCGCGACCTCGACGGCACGTCGCGGTCGAGGGCGTGCATGAGCCGCACGACGCGACTGATCACGGACTCGCCCGCCGGGGAACGCGCCGCACGTCACGCCTTCCACGGCCCGTGCCGCCCCGTGATCCAGTCCAGCTCATTATTGCTTCACGAGCATCACCGAGATGGTCAATAGGTATTGGACGGACAGTAATCCTGCCTGCCAGGGTGAGATGGACCACCGGACGGAGGAGGACCGATGACACTGCAGAGCGATCTCCGGGCAGACCACCCCGGCACGTCCGGCCACGAAGCGGCAGGACCCAGGACTGCCCACCAGGACGGCTTCGGCCGGAACGCCACGGGCCCACTGGCCGGGATCGTCGTCGCGGACTTCAGCCGGGTGCTCGCAGGGCCCTCCTGCACCATGCTGCTCGCCGAGCGCCTCGGCCTGGAACCGGTCGTCGGCGTCGGCGAAGGCGGGATGGCGGATGCCGGGCACCGCCGTCCCATCGGCTTCTCCGCGACCCCGGCCGGCGACGACCTCGTCCCCCCGGGCCTCGACGCCGACCGGGACGCGGTCCTCGCCTGGCTCGACGCCCGCCCCCAGCACGCCTGACCGGCGCCCTGTCCCCGACGCACCGACACAGAGAGAACTGCCATGACCACGACAGCAGCCACGTCCGCCATCACCTCCGACTACTTCCGGCTCGACGACGAGCTCGGTCCGGAGGAGGTCGCGGTCCGTGACCGGGTCCGGGC